>JALEJO010000048.1 GCA_022769365.1 Oscillospiraceae bacterium
AATAATCTCTTGACAAAAGTAAAGAAAAAATGTATAATCATATTATTATGTTACAATGTTACAATTTTATAATATTAAAAATCGGAGGGTATATATGAGTTTAAGCAAAAAAGGCAGAAGAATAGCCTGTGCAGTTATGGCGGCGGCTGTTCTTGCTTCATCAGCACTTACAGTCGGTTCAGCTTTTAAATCGGCGAAAGCTGTTGATACAAATAATGATGACTGGCTTCATGCAGAGGGAAGCAGACTTTACGACAAAGACGGAAATGAAGTCTGGCTGACAGGTGCGAACTGGTTTGGTTTCAACTGTACAGAAAACTGTGCACATGGACTTTATGCAACAGATGTTGATGATTTTTTAAGTACAGTTGCAGACCACGGAATAAATCTTATAAGACTTCCTATTTCAACGGAACTTCTCGTTTCCTGGCAGGAGGGAAAACCACTTGAATCAAAGAGTGTTCAGGCTGCAAATGATGCATATACAAAAATAAATCCTGATTTCTGCGAATCAGACGGAAAAACTCTGAAAAACAGTATGGAAATATTTGATGTTATTATGGGCAAAATGAAAAAATATGGTCTTAAAGTTATGGTAGACGTTCACAGCCCTGCATCGCATAATTCAGGACATAATTATAATTTGTGGTATTATTCAAGCGATACATCAGACGGCGATACAATGGCGGTTGGTGCATACAGCAAAGAACCTATAACATGGGATATGTGGAAGGATTCTATTACCTGGCTTGCCGATAAATATAGCAATGATGATACAATTATAGGATACGATTTAAAAAATGAACCTCACGGAAAAAGAGGATATTCGGGAACAAGTTGTCCTAAAGATATTGCAAAATGGGACGACTCAACAGATCTGAATAACTGGGCATATTCTGCAACAGAATGTGCAAATTCTGTTTTAAAAGTAAATCCGAATGCACTTATTTTTATTGAAGGTGTTGAACAGTACCCGAAAACAGAAAAAGGCTATACATACGACACAGCAGATATATGGCAGGCATCGGAAGATGTTTCACCTTGGTATGGTGCATGGTGGGGTGGAAACCTCCGTGGTGTTAAAGATTATCCTATAACACCTGATTCGGGTACAAGTCAGATAGTTTATTCACCGCACGATTACGGTCCGTCTGTTTATAATCAGACATGGTTTAATAAAGATTTTACAACACAGACACTCCTTGATGATTATTGGTACGATACATGGGCATATATAAATGATCAGGATATTGCACCGCTTTTAATTGGCGAATGGGGCGGACATATGGACGGTGCTGAAAATCAGAAATGGATGACACTTCTTCGTGATTATATGATAGATAATCATATTAACCACACTTTCTGGTGTCTTAACCCTAATTCAGGCGATACAGGCGGACTTCTCGGTTATGATTTTAAAACATGGGACGATGAAAAATATTCACTGCTTGAACCTGCACTCTGGCAGACATCAGAAACAGGCAAATATATAAGTCTTGACCACGAACAGGCACTTGGTGTTAACGGCACAGGTATTTCAGTTTCTGATTATTATAAAGATTATGCAAAAACTGAGGGAAGCAATCTTGATGCAGGAAACGGCGGAAATCCGGTTGAACCTTCAACAGGTGAATCAACAACTGAAAATCCAACTGAAACTACAACTGAAGCAGTCAAAGAAGATATTCTTGGCGATGTAAACAGTGATGATAAAATAAATGTTTCAGACGTTGTTTGCCTTACAAGATGGATTCTTAAATCATACGATAAAAAAGATGATAAAATTACATTTACAAAAGAACGTGCAGATATGAACGAAGACGGAAAAGTTAATGTTATTGATCTTGCAGTTCTGAAAAATAAGGTTTTAAATTAATATGACAAAAGAAGAAATTGCCGAAAAAGCGGTTGAAACACTCGAAAATCTGTATCCTGATGCAAGATGTTCACTTGTTTACAGAAAACCCTATGAATTACTTATTGCAACAAGACTTGCGGCACAATGTACAGATGCAAGAGTTAATTTAGTAACAGAAAAACTTTTTGATAAGTATAAAACGCTTGAAGATTTTGCAAATGCTGATTATGGAGAACTTTGCGACGACATAAGACCTTGCGGTTTTTTCAGAAAAAAAGCAAATGATATAATAGAAACGTCTAAAATACTTCTTTCAGAATATGGCGGCGGATTGCCTGACACAATGGAAGAACTCACAAAACTTCCCGGAGTTGGTCGAAAAACAGCTAATCTTATAATGGGTGATGTTTTTGGAAAACCTGCTGTCGTAACAGATACTCATTTTATAAGAATAATGGGAAGGCTTGGTTTAACGGATAGCAAGTCCCCTGAAAGAGTTGAAAGGGATTTAAGACCTTTGCTTCCACCTGAAAAATCATCAGATTTCTGTCACAGAGTAGTTATTTTCGGAAGAGATATATGCAGTGCAAGAAAGCCGCTTTGCAGTATATGTCCAATGACCGAACTTTGCAGAGAATATAGCGAAAAATAGCTAATAAACCTTGATATTTAAATTTAATATCAAGGTTTATTTTTTCTATATAAAGTTTTTGGGAACGGCGTTAACCGTTCCCAAAATGGAGTTTTCAAAATGAAACTAATTGAAATTAAACACAAACAAAAAACAGAAAGGACAGTTTCAGGAAGTTCTCTCCCTTCAACGGTTAATATTATACCATATCAGATGTTCAAAAGTTTTATAACTGAAAAATATTTTCAAAAAAAGTTTGCCTAAAAATATAATCGTGCATTTTTTATAAAAAAATATTTAAAATGGTTGACTTTTTATAAGATTTAAGTTATAATATGAGTGACAAAAGTAATATATCAATAAAAAATTGGAATTTGTAAAGGAACAAGATATGGTTATAAAATATGCCACAGAACAAGATGTTGCAGCAATTGCTGCTGTGGAAGCTGAATGTTTTCCAACCGAAGAAGCGGCGACTGAAAAAGAGTTTGTTGAAAGAGTAAAATATTATGGAAACCACTTTTGGTTGCTATACGATGATGAAAATCTGATTGCCTTTGTGGATGGTTTTGTTACCGATGAACCTGATTTAACCGATGAAATGTACGAAAATGCAGCTATGCACAATGAAAATGGTGCGTGGCAAATGATTTTTGGTGTTGATACATTGCCGAATTACCGCAAAAATGGATATGCAGGAGAATTGATTCGCCACGCTATTGATGATGCAAAATTGCAAGGGCGAAAGGGTCTTGTGCTGACCTGTAAAGAGCGACTTCTTCCATATTATGCAAAGTTCGGCTTCAAAGATGAAGGTGTATCTGATAAATCCACACATGGAAATGTTGTTTGGCACCAAATGCGTTTATCTTTTAAATAAATTCCAGTTTATGGAGAAAAAAACAGTAAATGATATCAAAAAAACGTCTGATACCCATATTAGACCCATAATTTTGAGTTAATAATCTTAATTTTATTAATTCAAGGAGGAAATTTTGGAAAATCCGATTAAAAGTTTAACAAAAAAGGAATGGATACTTTGGATAGCATCTCTTTTTATGGTAGTGCTTTCAAATGTTTTATCAGAAAAGACTGACATATTAACATTAGCCGCTGCGTGTATTGGAATTACAGCGTTGATTTTTGCAGCAAAGGGAAATGTCTGGGCACAAATACTGATGATTGTATTCTGCATTTTATATGGTATTATTTCGTTTCGCTTTCGCTATTGGGGTGAGATGATAACGTATCTTGGAATGTCGTTGCCTATGGCTGTCTGGTCAGCTTTTACATGGATAAAAAATCCATCTGAAAACGGAAAAGAAGTTGCAATTCAGAAACTTACAAAAAAACATATATTCGGACTTGTATTTTTTGGAATAATTGTAACTGCTTTATTTTATTTTGTATTGAAAATGCTGAATACACCAAATATTTTATTCAGTACTATTTCGATAACAACAAGTTTTTTAGCGGCGTCACTTACTATGCTGCGTTCTTCGTATTATGCTTTGGGGTATGCATCAAATGATATTGTTCTTGTAATATTATGGCTGCTTGCATCAGTTGAAAATCCAGTTTATATACCTGTTGCAGTAAATTTTGCAATCTTTCTTTTCAACGATTTGTATGGATTTATCAGTTGGAAAAAAAGAGAAAAGGTATGTGCTTAAAGCAAATTAAGGGGCAAGGTTGCTTGCCCCTTTTTAAAAATATTTTTACATCAAGGAGAATTAAATGAAAAATTTAAAAAACACATTTATATTTATTTCGGCGGCATCAATGCTTTTAACATTAACACCTTCATATGCATATGCTGCAAGTTCAGAAACAAATCTTTCAAGTGATACGATATCTTTTTATTCAAAATGGAAAGATAAATATATTCAGAAAAATCCGTATTCAAATGAAGATGAATACTATGTTTTATATAGTGAAGAAACTTATGCAGATACTAAAACAGAAACAGCTGTAACAGTTTCAGAAGCACATGGTTATGGAATGCTTATAACAGCTTCAATGTCTGATTATGATAAAAATGCACATCAGATATTTGACGGAATGTACAGATTTTACAGAGAACATACAAGCGGAATAAGCGAAAATCTTATGGCATGGCAGCAATCTGACAACGGCAAAGCATTAATTAACAGTGATGGTGATGATTCGGCTTCTGATGGTGATATTGATATTGCATATTCACTTCTTATGGCAGATAAAATATGGGGAAGTGACGGTGATATAAATTATCGTCAGTCAGCAGTTGATATAATAAATGATATTATGAAGTATGAAGTTAATAAGACAGACTGGACAATTCAGCTTGGTGACTGGGTGTATGGTGAAGATGAAAGCAGTAAATATTATTCTGCAACACGTTCATCAGACTTTATAATGCAGTATTTTCCTGTTTTTGCTGAATTTACAGGCGACAAACGCTGGCTTGACGTTTACGATAAAACATATGAAATAATTACAGAATTTACAGAGAAATATAATACGGGTCTTTTGCCTGATTTTATTATAAAAGATAAAAATAATAATTTTGTTGCTGCACCGGCTGATTTCCTTGAAAGTGAAAATGATGGAAGCTATTACTACAACAGTTGCAGATGTCCTTGGCGTATTGGTATGGATTATTTGATAAACAAAGAACCCCGTGCTTTAAAATATGCGGAAAGTCTGAGCGGTTTTCTTAGTAAGTCAACAAATAATAATCCTGAAGAAATTATGGCAGGATATACTGTTGACGGAAAGCCTATAGAAGATTATAATGATTTATGTTTCCTTGCACCTGTTTTAATTTCATCAGCCTGCACATCTGATACAGATTGGCATAGTGCTGTGCGTGAGGCAATTGTTGACTATGATGACGATGTTTATTTTGGCGATACAATAAAAATGATTTGTCTGATTATTGATGACGGCGGCTGGATAGTTCCTTCAGATGAAGCTGTTACAGGTGATGTTAATTCTGACGGAGAATTTAATATTGCTGATATTATTTGCTTGCAAAAGTGGCTTCTTGTCATTGATGATACACAGAATATAGATTTAAAATCAGCTGATATATGCGAGGATAATTTAATAAATGTGAGTGATTTAAGCTTGCTCAAACAGAAATTGTTTCTAAAGTAATTTTAATTATTTAAAAGGAGGGTTATATGAAAAACGATTTAAGAAAAAATATTATGACTCTGGCAGCTGTTACAATTGCGGCATTTCTTATGGCACTGAATACAAAAACTTTTGTCAACACAGGAGGACTTTATCCTGGTGGAATAACAGGTCTTACAATTCTTTTGCAAAGAGTTTTTCGTATGACATTTGGTTTAACTGTTCCTTTTAGTGTTATAAATATAATTCTGAATCTTGGACCTGCCTATATTGGTTTTCGTTATATCGGAAAACGCTTTACGGCTTATTCTTGTATTATGATATTGTTAAACAGCTTTTTTACAGACCTTATACCTGACCATGTTATAACACAGGATGTACTTCTTATAGCTATATTTGGCGGTATTATAAACGGTTTTTCTATAAGTCTTTGTTTAAATGCAGGTGCAACTTCGGGCGGAACGGACTTTATATCCATATTTATTTCAGAAAGATACAATATGGATAGTTTTAACATAATTCTTGGATTTAATGCTGTTATAATAGGTATTGCAGGGTTGCTTTTTGGCTGGGATAAGGCTTTATATTCCATAATATTTCAATATGCTTCAACATCAATACTTCATCTTCTTTACAAGAAATTTCAGCAAAGTACATTTTTTATCGTTACAAACAAACCGAAAGAGGTTTGTCAGGAAATATATAAAGTCAGCAAACATGGTGCAACAATTCTTGAGGGTGAGGGTTCATATGAACAATGTGAAAGAAATGTTGTTTATTCAGTGGTTTCAACAGCACAAACTAAAAAAGTTATACATGCCATAAAAACAGCAGACCCAACCGCATTTATAAATGAAGTTAAAACACAAAAACTTTCAGGACGTTTTTATCTTCCAAAAGAAAAATAAACACTGTTATAAAATAAATATGCACCTCAAAGATGATATTCTCAGAGGTGCATATTTTTATGAAAAAGCGTTTATAAAAGTAAAAAAGGGAACTGCAACGAACGCAGTTCCTTTTTTATATAGTAAATAAGAAAGATATAGGATTAAAATTCACAAAATATATTATAATTTTATAGTATAGATTTTGTTCTTAAAAATATTGTCTTGGTGGTATCGCCATCCTTTTCTGTAAAATAATCTGCGTATCACTGTTATCAAAAAACTAAAACGTTTCAAAGACTAAAATCAAATTAATTGCATCGTATTTCAAAAAACAGCTAACTATCTAAATAATAAAATTCCTCCATGGGCAAAACTCCTTTCCCGATTATAAATTTACGAACTGCATTTTTTATCCGGAATGAAAATACAGTAAAATCTTGATCAACAAATCACTTAAAATAATAAAAACTAAAACTTAAATCTGAAAAATACTTCAACTCGTGATCTGTTTTATATTGTGGCTTTATTATATCACGTTATATAGCAAATGTCAATAGTATAATTCAACTTTTTTGAAAATATTATAAATATTGTACAAATAGTACAAATTGCGATTGGCTTTTTATGCAATTTTAATACTTACAATTGCTTTAAATCTGTTTTTATTTCAAAAACAGTGTGAAGTTGATATAATTTCACAAAAAAAGTTAACTATAATACAAAATATAAATTAATATCAATAAAAATATCATTTATACTTGACATTGCTTGAAATGTATGATATAATATTATAGTCGAGTTAGGGAACTGATTGCAAGCTGATTAAACAAGTTCTCCTTCTTTGATGTATGTGCCCATAGCTCAGCTGGATAGAGTGTTTGGCTACGAACCAAAAGGTCGAGGGTTCGAATCCCCCTGGGCACACCATATTTGTTGTTCAGCTTTAATACAAAATTGTTCCCCCTGTTTTGGGGGCTTTTTTGTAGGTGGGGGAAGATAAGAGTTAGGAGTGTAAAAGTTGAAAGTGGCATTAGTAGGCTCAAGTGGTGGACATTTAACACATTTATATATGTTGAAGCCTTTTTGGCAGGATAAAGATAGATTTTGGGTTACGTTTGATAAGCAAGATGCACAAAGCATTCTTAAAGACGAAAAGATGTATCCATGTCATTATCCAACAAATAGAAATATAAAAAATCTTATAAAGAACACAATTTTAGCGTGGAAAGTTTTGAGAAAGGAAAAACCGGATCTTATAATATCTTCTGGTGCAGCAGTTGCAGTTCCTTTTTTTTATCTAGGAAAACTTTTTGGAGCGAAGCTGATTTATATTGAGGTTTTTGACAGAATAGATAAACCTACCATGACTGGTAAGATGGTTTATCCTATTGTTGATAAATTTATTGTAGAATGGGAAGAGATGAAAAAAGTTTATCCAAAAGCCATTAATTTAGGTTCGATATTTTAATTTGGAGTAATAGTGTATGATTTTTGTAACAGTTGGTACACATGAACAGCCTTTCAACAGGTTGATTGAATATATAGACAGACTTAAAAAACAGGGTATAATTGATGATGATGTTATAATGCAGACGGGATATTCTACATATGAACCTAAATTTTGTGAATGGAGTAAATTGTATCCATATCAGAAAATGGTTGAGCTTGTGGAAAAAGCAGATATAGTGATAACACACGGTGGACCTTCAAGTTTTATAATGCCATTGCAGGTTGGAAAAGTGCCTATCGTAGTTCCAAGACAATTGCAATTCAATGAGCATGTTAACAACCATCAAGTTGAGTTTTCAAAGGCTGTTGCTGGACGACAAGGGAATATTATTGTAGTGGAAAATATTGAAGATCTAAAAGAAACAATTTTAAATTATAGTAATATCATCAAGTCTATGCCGGCTGAAATGAAAAGCAATAATGCAAGGTTTAATTCTGAATTGGAAAAAATAGTAGAGGACGTTTTTAAAAAGGTGAAGAAATGATTAAAGTTGGTATTTTATCTATGCAGCGAATTTATAATTATGGTTCTTTTCTTCAAGCATATGGATTGAAGCAGATGCTGATAGATTTGGGTTGTGAAGTTGAATTTGTAGATTATCATCCCGGAAAATGCCTTGTTGAATCTTCAGAAAGTGTTGGATTTAAAAGAAAAATATCAAAAATTACTGAGACTTTATCTTACAAAGCGTCTTTTAAAAATAAGGTAAAATTTCTTTTGTATAAAAAAAATTATGCTGGGAAGCATTATCCGTTTCTTGGGATAACTGAAAAAGCAAATTATAATCCTAAATTAGATTTACTGGTTATTGGAAGTGATGAAGTATTTAATTGCGTTCAAAGT
>JALEJO010000013.1 GCA_022769365.1 Oscillospiraceae bacterium
AAGATATAAGTCTTTCAGAATCAGACGGAATAATTTTTTTGGAACATACATCAGGCGGCGGAAATGTTAGCGGTATTAAAATTGAAGAAAAATATTCCGACTATATAAAAAGCCAAGTATCTGAATTTACTGATATTTATAAGTAAGTTATATTAATAATTAGGAGTGAGGAATTAAGGTGTCGCCTGTGGCGACTTATCTAAAACCTCTCCACCGCCTTACAGCGGTCCCCCTCTCCTTTCAGGAGAGGCTTGAAATTGGGACTTTTTTAAAAAGTTGCAAAGATATTTCTAAGGATCCCCTGAAAGGGGAGCTGTCAATCCGTAAGGCTTGACTGAGGGGTTAAAATCCGTCAGCGTAAGCTGACACCGCCATTCCTAATTCATCATTCCTTATTTCTAATTTTTATCTAACCCTGTCATTTTATGACGGGGTGTTTTTGTTAAAAAATGCTTTTTCAAATTCAAAAAAAATTATTATTTTTCTCTTTACAATCAGCATAAAAATATGGTATAATGTAATGAAACACTAAAAATGAAAACGGAGGAAAAAATATGGAAAACAAAAAATTTCTTCTTGGAATAGATGTAGGTTCAACGACTGTTAAAACGGTTGTGTTAAATGAAAATTATGAAATACTTCATTCAGATTATAAAAGACATTTTTCTAAAATAAAGGAAGCTATAACAGCCCAGCTTCAGAACATAGATAAATTATTTCCGAACGCAGTTTTTTCAATGGCAATAACAGGTTCAGCAGGTCTTGGACTTGCTGAAAGTGCAGGGCTTTCCTTTGTTCAGGAAGTTCACGCTGCATTTCTAGCTGTACATAAGAAAAATCCGAAAACTGATGTTGTTATTGAACTTGGCGGAGAAGATGCAAAAATTCTTTTTTTAACAGGCGGAACAGAACAGCGAATGAATGGCTCATGTGCAGGCGGTACGGGTGCATTTATCGACCAGATGGCGACACTTCTCGATATTTCAGCCGATGAGATGGATGAAATGTCTGCAAGAGCGGAAAAACTTTATCCTATTGCCTCAAGATGCGGAGTTTTTGCAAAATCAGATATACAGCCGCTTTTAAATCAGGGAGCAAGAAGAGAAGATATTGCCGCAAGTATTTTTCAGGCTGTCGTTGAACAGACTGTTTCAGGACTTGCACAGGGAAGAAAAATTGAAGGCAATGTTTTATTCCTCGGCGGTCCGTTATCATTCCTGAAAGGTCTTAGAAAGGCTTTCACAGATACTTTAAACCTCGATGAAGAACATGCCTGTTTTCCAAAGGAAGCACCCGTTTATGTTGCACTCGGAAGTGCATTGTATGCAGAAGAAAGCGGCGACACGCTTTCAATAAAAGATATTTTTTCAAAACTTGAAAATGCAAAAGAATCAGATGGAAGAATAACAGAACCTCCGCTTTTTGAATCGGAATCTGAATATAAAAAGTTTGTTTCAGAACATGAATCTTTCAATATTCCAAGAGGACACCTTGAAACATACAAAGGCAAAGCATATCTTGGATTTGATGCAGGTTCAACAACGACAAAAGCTGTTTTAATCGCCCCTGACGGAACTTTGCTTTACAGTTACTATTCACAGAACAAAGGTCAGCCGCTCGACAGAATACACGCTATTTTAACGGAAATATATGCAAGAAAAAATCCTGAACTTGAAATAGCAGGTTCAGCGGTTACAGGCTATGGTGAAGACCTTATAAAAGCAGGTTTCAGCGTTGACAGAGGTATTGTTGAAACAGTTGCACACTATAAAGCTGCAAAATTTTTCTGTCCTGATGTTGATTTTATTATGGATATAGGCGGGCAGGATATTAAGTGTTTCAAGATAAAAAACAACACAATCGACAGCATTATGCTTAATGAGGCTTGCAGTTCAGGTTGCGGTTCGTTTATCCAGACATTTGCGGCGGCGCTTGGCTATACAATTGCGGACTTTGCAAAGCTCGGAATATTTGCAAAAGCACCTGTAAACCTCGGTTCAAGATGTACTGTATTTATGAATTCAAGCGTAAAACAAGCACAGAAAGACGGTGCAACGGTTGAAGATATTTCAGCGGGTCTTTCAAAGTCAATAATCAAAAATGCGATTTATAAAGTTATAAGAGCAAATTCACCTGATGACCTTGGAAAACACGTTGTTGTACAGGGCGGAACTTTCCTGAATGACGCTGTTTTAAGAGCATTTGAACTTGAAATGGGAAGAACAGTTGTCCGTCCGGCAATTTCAGGACTTATGGGAGCATTTGGCTGTGCTTTATATGCAAAAGAACAAAATATTGAAAAATCAACTTTAATATCTCCTGAAGAACTTGAAAAATTTGAATATACTTCAAAAAATGCAAACTGCAACGGCTGTACAGCAAAATGCAGTCTTAATATAATACGCTTCAGCAATGGTCAGAGATTTATTTCCGGAAACAGATGTGAAAAGGGTGCAGGAATTAAAAGCACAAATGATGTTCCTTGCCTTTATGAATATGCATACGATTCAATTATAAATTATGGAAAAGATGCAAAGAAGATTGAAAATCCAAAAGCAAGAGTAGGAATACCAAGAGCATTGAGTTTCTATGAACAGATACCTTTCTGGCATACATTTTTTACAAACCTTGGTTTTGAAGTCGTTTATTCAGAAGAAAGTTCAAGAAATACTTATTTCAAAGGTCAGCAGACAATTCCGTCTGATACGGTTTGTTATCCGGCAAAACTCACACACGGACATATCGAAAGTTTGCTCGAAAAAAATGTTGATTTTATTTTTTATCCTTGTATGAGTTACAATATGGACGAGGGAGAGAACGACAATCATTATAATTGTCCTGTTGTTGCATATTATCCTGAACTTTTAAAAGCAAACAACAGCCGTTTGACAGATGATAATTTTATGTATCCTTATATGGATATAAGCATAAGAAAAAATGTTGTTGATGTTATGGCAAGAAGTCTTAAAAAATATGGTGTAAATAAAAAAATGACATCATATGCGGCAGACCTTGCATATTATGCACTTGAAAAACATCATCAGGATATTGCTGCAAAGGCACAGGAAATAATTGCACTTGCAAGAAAAGAAAACAGAGGTATTATTGTTCTTGCAGGCAGACCTTACCATATTGATAAAGAAATAAATCACGGTATACACAAGCTTATAACGAGTCTTGGTCTTGCAGTTGTAACGGAAGACAGCGTTGCAAGGCTTGTACACACTCCAAAACTCCACGTTCTTAATCAGTGGACATATCACTCAAGACTTTACAAAGCTGCCTCATACGTTACTACACAGCCTGATATGCAGCTTATACAGCTTGTTTCGTTTGGCTGCGGAATTGATGCGATAACAACTGATGAAGTCCGTTCAATACTTGAATCAAAGGGAAAATTATATACTCAGCTTAAAATTGATGAAATAAGCAATCTTGGAGCTGTTAAAATAAGACTCAGAAGTCTTGTTGCTGCAATGGGAAAATAATCTGCTGCTGCGAAAGGAAAGAAAAATGGTAAAATTTACGGAAGAAATGAAAAAGACGCATACAATTCTTATACCTAATATGCTTCCTGTTCATTTTAAACTTATGATAGAAGTTTTCAGAAATTACGGTTATAATATGGTTCTTCTTGAATCAACTTCAAAAACTGTTATGGAAGAAGGACTTAAAAATGTACATAATGATACCTGTTATCCTGCGTTGCTTGTTATAGGTCAGTTTATGGAGGCACTTAAAAGCGGTAAATATGACCCGAATAAAACAGCTCTTTTAATCACACAGACAGGCGGCGGTTGCAGAGCATCAAACTATATACATCTTTTAAGAAAATGTATGGACGCACATTTTCCGCAAGTTCCTGTTATATCATTAAATTTCAGCGGACTTGAAAAAGACAGTGCATTTAAAATAACACCTAAACTTGGCATAGAATTGCTTTATGCTGTACTTTACGGCGATATGCTTATGGCACTTAAAAATCAGTGTCTGCCTTATGAAATAAATAAAGGCGATACAATGAAAGTTGTTGAAAAGTGGCAGGAAAAATTAAGTAAACTTTTCAGAGAGGGTAATATTATATCTGAAAAGCCGAGCAAAAAAATATACAGAGAAATTATAAACGATTTTTCAGCAATTGAAAGAACAAAGGAAAAGAAAATAAAAGTTGGAATAATAGGCGAAATTTACGTTAAATATTCACCTCTTGCAAATAATCATCTTGAAGATTTTCTTATTTCAGAAGGTTGCGAACCTGTGCTTCCTATGCTTCTTGAATTTGTTCTTTATTGTACAGTAACTGCACAGGTTAACCATAAATTATATGGTCATTCACTGAAAAGTGCTGAAATAATGCATATAGCTTATAATGTTTTGCATAAAGAACTTATGAATATGATAAAAGTTATGAAAGAAAGCGAATTTACACCGCCTCATGACTTCGATTTACTAAGAAAAGCCGCTGATAAATATATAAATCAGGGCGTTTGTATGGGTGAAGGCTGGATGATAACGGCTGAAATGGCTGTACTTGCTGAAACTGGTGTTGAAAATATCATATGCACACAGCCTTTTGGCTGTCTGCCGAATCATATTGTTGCGAAAGGTATGTCAAGAAAAATTAAAGAAACACACCCTTATGCAAATATAGTTGCGATAGATTATGACCCTGGTGCAACTAAAGTAAATCAGGAAAACAGAATCAAACTTATGCTTGCAAATGCAAAAATGCCGAAAGATTAATATACTCAGGAGGAAAAACAATGACTTTATTCTTATGCGGATTTATGGGTTGCGGAAAAACTGCACTTTCAGAACAGCTTTCAAAAAAATTGTCTTGCGATACAATTGATATGGATGATTATATTGTTGAAAAAGCAGGAATGTCCATACCTGAAATATTTTCAAAATATGGCGAAAAGTATTTCAGAGAACTTGAAGAAAAAGCCGTGCTTGAACTTCGTGACAGAGACGGTATAATTGCCTGCGGCGGCGGTACTATGCAGAATGATATTAATTCGGAAAATGCAAGAGAAAAGGGAGAAGTTATCTTCATTGACCAGACTTTTGAAACTTGCTACGACAGAATAAAAGATGATACAAACCGTCCTCTTGTTGTAAATAATTCAAAAAATGAACTTGAAGCAATATACAACAGACGTGCCGAAATATACAAGAAAAATTCTTCAATGAGCATAATCCCTGGGAATACTCCTGAAGAAACAGCAGATATAGTCATTGCCGAACTAAAGAAAAAAGGAGTACTTTGATATGTTTATATACAATGCAAAGATACTCACTATGAAAGCAGATAACGTTATTGAAAACGGATATGTTGAAATAGAAAACGGAAAAATAGTTTCTCTTGGAGAGGGAAACCCTGAATATATAACGGATTCTGATATAGATGCAGAGGGTAAAACTTTACTCCCTGGTTTTATAGATTCGCATACACACCTTGGAATAATCGAAAACGGAATTGATTTCGAGGGCGACGACTGCAACGAATCAACAGACCCTTTTTCTCCTCAGCTTCGTGCAATAGACGGAATAAATCCTTTTGATTTCTGTTTTGAAGAAGCAAGAAAAAGAGGAATTACAACGGCGGTTGTATCACCTGGAAGTGCTAATGCCTGCGGCGGAAGCATTGTTGCGATAAAAACGGCGGGAAACTGGATAGACAGAATGGTTGTAAAAACTGTTGCAATGAAATTTGCACTTGGTGAAAATCCTAAAACAGTTTATAATGACAGAGATGAAACACCTGTTACAAGAATGGGAACTGTTTCAATAATCCGTGAGGGATTATATAAAGCAAAGCGTTATCTTGACGATATTCAGAAAGCGGAAGAGGACGAAGATGAGGCACTTCCTGAATATGATGCAAAATGCGAGGCACTTGTTCCACTTTTAAATGGCGAAATAGAGGCACATTTTCACTGTCACAGAGCAGATGATATTCAAACGGCAATAAGAATTTCAAGGGAATTTCATCTGAAATGCGTTATAATTCACGGAACAGAGGGTTATAAAATAGCCGACGGACTTGGTTATTATGATGTTCCTGTTATTGCAGGACCTATTCTTTGTGACAGATGTAAGCCTGAAATGAAAGACCTTGATTTGAAAAATGCAGGAATTTTATGGAAAAACGGAGTAAAGGTTGCACTTTGCACCGACCATACAGTTATACCGATACAATATCTTCCGCTTAGTGCGGCACTTGCTGTAAAAGGAGGTATGCCTTATAATGCGGCACTTCGTGCAATAACCTCAGATGCGGCACAGATTCTTGGAATAGATGACAGGGTAGGAAGTATAGCGGTAGGACTTGATGCGGATTTACAGCTTTACAGCGGTGACCCGCTTGGTCTTGATGACCCTTGTCTTGTTATGGTAAAAGGTGAAATAATATAAAAAAATAAGGAACTGTCTGATGGCAGTTCCTTTGAGTTTAATTATGTTTAATCTGAAATAATTTCAGATTCAGAAATGCTTTCCTGAGTTAATTCGGTTTCAGATACATCAGATACAGAAGTACTTTCAGATTCGGTTTCAGATGCCGATGTTGTTTCTGTTGATGTTTCGGAAACTGATTCGGTTTCATTTTCGGGATTTTTAGTAGGATTAAAAGTATCATCGCCTATTTGTATAGATGTAACTTTACCGCAATCTATTATATCATCTTCGGAAAAATAATCATAGAAGCCGATATAATTGAAAACATAACCAGAGCCTATTGAAGATGCTGCCATTGAAGACATTCTTGCAGTCAAATCTTTTTGTGTTCCATCTTCAAAATTTAATGTAAATTCAATATTATCATAGCATCCTGTTCTTTGACTTTGATAAGCTGTGAATCTTGAATCTATCATTACATAAAAAGGTGTTAATGACACAATTTTAAATCGTGATGAATCATTTTCATTATAGAAAATAGGGCAATTTTCGGCAGTTGATATATCATAGTCAAAAGTAACTGAACCTATTTCTTTACTTGAAGGTTCATTTTCTTCAGCATCGCAGTTAACATTTATTTTGGAGCTGACACTCCCTTTTGTTAAAGCTGTCTGTGATGTGTAATAGCTTGCATACATATAGTATGAATTGTCATCATTTGGAACTATTTTACAGTATTCGTCATAGTCATCGGAAGCTTCGCCGTATCCGCTTGACAGCGTAGCATTATTTTGTTCTTGTTGAACTGGTGTGAGTTTAACAACAGCCGAAATAAATTTATCATTACCGCATGAATAAATAAGTTCAGCATCATAGCCGTCAATATCATAAGACATATTTGTTACAATGCCGTTGTATTTATCAACCATTGCAAAATCGTTTTCAGATTCTTCGATTCCGAAAATAGGTTTAAGCCAGTTTTCGTTGTATGCATAAACTGTAATTCCACCAAACATTGCAACACAGGCGGCGAGTGAAACGGCAGAAATTATTATTTTCTTATGTGACTTTTTTGGTCGGCTTTCTGAATTAACTGTTTTTTCTAAAATTCTTTCAAATGATTTTTCTTTTTCATCATCTGATAAAACGCATCTTTTCATCATATTTTTGTATCCGCTTTCAAACATAAAAATTCCACCTTTCCATTATTTAATTTTTCTTTTATTCGCTTTCTTGCTCTGTCAAGTCTTGTCTGACAAGTTGAAACATTTACTCCCAAAATTTCGGATATTTCATTTAAAGAATATTCTTCAAAATAATAAAGCAAAATAAGGACTCTGTATTTGTCAGGCAATTCAGCAATTATTTCACCTAAAACACTCTCATCTTTGTTGTCGTAAACTTTAAGGGTTGAATAATCAAAGTCGTCATCTCTTTGGTGTTTCCAGAAACATTTTCTAAGATTTTTACACTTGTTGACAGCTACTTTTAAAAGCCATGATTTTTCAAGTGATTCATTTTCAAAGTCAGGTGATTTGTAGTAGTATGTAATAAAAACTTCTTCCGTTATATCTTCTGCATCATGTGAATTTTGCAGATAAGCCATACATGTTCTGAAAACAGTGTCATAATAGTTTCGCATTTTCGTTTTGAAAATTTCATCATTCAACTTAAACACTTCCTTTCGTTGATTTTTTCCGTTTACTTATTTCTTTCCTTTTTTCATAAAGTCCCTTTGAGATATCTCTGTATATATAACAAATCAGAACAATAAAATATCTCATTTTTTCAAAAAAATTTTTATTAATAAAAAAGAAGATGATTTTTATGCCTATAGATGAAGCTTTATACAGATTAAGTCGTTCAAAATTTCGTTCAAGTTTTCATTTAAAAGAAAAAGATAAAGAATATATAAGACAAAAAGGTCTTGATGTTATACGAAAACACGCAGAGGATTTTGTTTCAAAACGTTTAGCACCTGCATATATTCCAAACGACGGAAAACAAACTCCAATGAATCATCATCCTGTTTTTATCGCACAGCATGCTTGTGCTTGCTGTTGTCGTGGCTGTTTGAATAAATGGTATAAAATTCCGATTGGTGTTCAGCTTGAACCCCATGAACAGGAAGAAATAGTTAATCTTTTGATGGAGTGGATTTATAAAGAATTAGGGAGCGGCGTGTCGCAGCTTACTAAATGAGGAATTAAGAATGAGGAATGAGGAATTGTGGTGTCAGCTTCGCTGACAGATTTTAAACCTCTCCCATTTCAGGTTTAACCCCTCCACCGTCTTGGACGGTCCACCTCCCCTTTCAGGAGAGGCTTAAAATGGGGGTTCTTTATTAATTTAAGGCTTTCATGAAAGGGAAGCAGTCAAGCCGCAGGCTTGACTGAAGGGTAGATACACATAAAGAAAAATTGCCCCTGGCAGGGGCTTCAACCATAAAATTACCCTTATATTTTTAGTAACGTGGGGTGACTTGGCGACAGCGACACGCTGTTTCCTCATTAAAATAAAAAGCAGAGTGCCAAAAACGGCACTCTGTTTTGTTTATAAAATATAATGAAATTATGTTATTAATAAGCTTTGCCCCAGTAAACCATTTTAACAGCAGGCTTTCCACAGCAAACACAAGTATCTGCAAGGTGTTCCTGTTTGAAAGGAATACATCTTGAGCCAACACCTGTAATTTCTTTAACTTTGTCTTCGCATTCTTCGCTTCCGCACCACATAGCCTTAACAAAACCATCGCCATTCTTTTCGAGCTTTTCTTTGATTTCATCGAGTGAAGTGCAGGCGTAAGTTCTTCTTTCTCTGTTTTCAAGAGCCTTTGCATAAAGTCCGTCGTGTACTTCTTTGAGTTTTGCCTTGACTGTTTCTTCTATTCCGTCAAGTGAAACAAAAGATTTTTCGCTATTATGTCTTGTTACAATTACGCACTGATTATTTTCAATATCCTTAGGACCAATTTCAATTCTGCAAGGAACACCCTTCATTTCATATTCAGCGAATTTCCATCCAGGTGAATTGTCTGAATCATCAAGTTTTACTCTTATTTCGGCTGCTGCAAGTTTATTTTTAAGCTCAGTTGCTTTTTCGAGAACGCCATCTTTATGCATTGCAACAGGAACAATAACAGCCTGAACAGGTGCAACAGCAGGTGGAAGAACAAGACCGTTGTTATCGCCATGAGTCATAATTATAGCACCGATAAGTCGTGTTGTAACACCCCAGCTTGTCTGATATGGGTAAACTTTTTTGTTTTCCTTATCTGTATACATAATGTTGAAAGCTTTTGCAAAACCGTTTCCAAAGTAGTGTGAAGTACCAGCCTGAAGAGCTTTACCGTCGTGCATAAGTGCTTCAATTGCATATGTTGTTTCAGCACCTGCAAACTTATCGCTTTCAGTTTTAGCACCTTTAATAACAGGCATTGCAAGGAATTCTTCACAGAAATCAGCGTAGACATTAAGCATTCTTTCAGTTTCTTCAATTGCTTCTTCGGCAGTTGCGTGAATTGTGTGACCTTCCTGCCATAAAAATTCTCTTGAACGGAGGAAAGGACGTGTTGTTTTTTCCCATCTTACAACGCTTACCCACTGATTATAAAGCTTTGGAAGATCTCTGTATGAATGAACTATGTTTGCATAGTGTTCACAGAAAAGAGTTTCTGAAGTTGGTCTTACGCAGTAACGTTCTTCAAGCTTTTCAGTACCGCCGTATGTAACCCATGCAACTTCAGGAGCAAAGCCTTCAACGTGGTCTTTTTCTTTCTGTAAAAGGCTTTCAGGAATGAACATAGGCATACAAACATTTTCGTGACCTGTTTCCTTAAATCTTCTGTCGAGTTCGTGCTGGATATTTTCCCAAATTGCATATCCGTAAGGACGGATTACCATACAGCCCTTAACACTTGTATATTCTGTAAGTTCTGCTTTTTTGCAGATGTCAGTATACCATTTTGCAAAATCTTCATCCATAGATGTGATTTCTTTAACGAGTTTATTGTTGTTTTTCGCCATTTTAAATTATTACTCCTTGTGATTTTTTTCATCTGTTTTTTTGTCGGTTTTTTTCTCTTCAACAGAAGCACCGAAAACATCTGTTTTATAAATACTTTCTTCGTTTGAAGAATTATTTTTTTTGTTTTTCTTAAACTTTCCGATTGCCTTGTCGGTTTTTCCTGAAAGTTTAGGTGTTATAACAGCCATAAGCCAGATAAATACTATGATAAGTACAAATTTTCCGAGAAATTTCAGAAGAGTTGCAACTTCTATCTGCATATCAAGATATGTCATATTTTAAGAAATATCCTTTCCGCCTTTGCGTTTTGTTTTAACTTTTTTGTCTATAACAACAGGTTTTTCTTTTCCACCCATATCTTTGAAAATAGCAACATCTTTTGCATATTCAAATTCAAGTTCAGGATTTATTTCACCTTTTTCCCTGTAATAAGGATTTATAATATATTTTTGAATATACGGGTAGCAGTTATAGGCAATAACAAGACCGATAAAAGCAGCAGGGAAGAAGAAAAGCATAAAAAGAATGCCAAGTACATAAAAGAATATAAAAAACGCTGCAAATACAACCACAGATATAACAAGAGTAATAAGATTCTTTTTAAGTCCTATTGAAACAAGACAGAATGAATCTTTTACAGTGTCTTTCATAGAAAGCTGGGTTGAAGTTGAAAGAAAGAAGAAATAAAAATCCATCATAGCAACTGTTAAAACAATAAATGCAACTATTACAAGACATACATATTTAAGCGGAGAATCGCCAAAATATTTCGGGTAAATTGTAAATGAACAATAAGCTGAAATAACAACCAAAATATTCACAATTCCCCATGCAAGATTTTTAAAATAATCTCTCTTGAATGTTTTGAAAAAAGTATGCGACATAAAAAGCGGCTGTTCAAGGGAATAAGCACGCATTACTCTGAAAAAACTTCCTGTTGACGGTCCGAAAACCGCTGCAAATCCGATAAAGAAAACAATTGCAAGGATAGTACCAACAGGTCCTCCGACTCTGAAGCATACAATTGAAAGCACAAGCGGAATAAAAAAGAGCATATAAAGCATATTTATGGTGAAAAGATTCCAGAATTTTCTGCCGAAAATTTTAAAGAAATCACCAATGCCTCTTTTTCGCTGTGTATTTTTTGCAATACCCGAACCGGAATTGTTTATATCTTTAAAAAGTGCCAATATTTCACATCCTTAAATTATAAATTTAATAGTTAAATAAAGAAGCAGTGTTTGGATTATTATTCCTGCCGCAGTAAAAATAAAAAGAAAAATAAATCTTAAAAAATACATTTTAACGGATTTTTTCATATCTTCCTTTTCACGGTTTAAAAAGAGAAATCTGAAAATAATATTTGAATTTCTTGCTGATTCTCTTGCAGCGGCAAATATAATAACTGATGAATATATACCAAAAGGTATTATCATAATTAAAGCAATAAGCGGTGCTTTTGCTCCAAAATTCTGCATACATATAAAAACTGCACTGCCGAAACAGAATCCTCTGTATAAAATAACGGGAACGGAAAGAATCTGCCCAAATGCAAAAAATCCCGAAAATCCAAGAAAAGCAAGAAGCAGAACCGTTCCTGCAAAATTATTTTTCAGTATTTCAAAAACCGTTTCAGTTCCGCATCTGAAAGCAAGTCCGCCGCTTAGAAAAATGCTGCAAAAAGCATCTTTTTCTACGTATACAGAGGCGGAAAGTATTCCTAAAATGCAGCCTGAAAGAAAAAGCAGTACGACTAAAAAAATCAGTCTGTCTTTTTTTGATGATGGGTCAGTTATGAATGTTTTGATTTTCATTTGAATGCATATCTCCTTTTTAGTATAAAGATATGCAGACAATTCCCGTTATATTAACATTGAGGTTATGTTTTACAGATTTTATTTTGAAAGTTCGTAAGCTCTTCTTGTGCAGCTTTCACAAGCTTTCATAACAACGTCAGTAAGATTTCCTTTGTAAAGTTCATCAAGACCTGCAAGTGTTGTTCCACCAGGTGATGATACCATTTTTATAAGTTCATCAACGGTATAACCTGAATCTGTGAGCATTTTTGCTGAACCAATTAAAGTTTTCGCAAAAAGAGAAAGAGCAGTGTTTTCATCAATGTCAACTTTCTTTGCGTATTCGATAAATCCTTTTGCATAAAGATAGATAAATGCAGGGCTTGAGCTGTTTACTGCAATTATTTCCTTCATTTTTGACTTATCAATAACGGCAATGTCACCGCATGAAGCAAAAATAGTTTTAACAAGTTCAAATTCTTCATCTGAAACGCCTTCACATTTTGCAAGTGCTGTTGCACCTTCACCAAGAAGAAGAGGTGTATTAGGCATAACAAGAATAACTTTTGCGTTGTTCTTTGTTTTTTTCTGAATGAAAGAATCTGTTATACCTGCCGCAATTGATACAAAAACAGTTGTTTCTGAAACTTCATCAGCAAGGCTTTCAAGAACTTCTTCCATCATCTGAGGTTTAACAGCAAGGAAAACATATTTGCATGTTTTAACAACATCAGCTGCACTTTCAAGAGGTGCAACGCCATATTCAGCAAGAGAATCAAGTTTGTCTTTCATAACATCAAATGCTGAAACTGAAACTTTTCCCTGAAGTGCGTCAGATTTTGCAATGCCTTTCATTATTGCAGAACCCATATTTCCCGCACCGACAAAACCAATAAGTGCTTTATTTCTACAGTTCATTTTTAAATACTCCTTAAAAACAAAATTATCATCTTATATTATACCATATCACAAGAGAAAATTCCAGTATTTTTTGAAAAAAATTATAAATTTTCTGAAACAAAAACAGGACAAGAAAATTTTTCTTATCCTGTTGCAAATAATTATTCAGACAATATTTTTTCTTTCAGCAGACAAAGGTCAAAAATATTTACTTTTCCGTCACCGTTTATATCGGCATTTTTCCAGTATGCAAGATTTTTTTCTTCTCTGAGCAGCCATTTTTGCAGATATACAACGTCTGAAACATTTATTTCAGTATTTAAATCAACATCCCCGTTTATTTCATTTAAAATTGAATAGAATGTGTTATATAAAGCATCATTTCTCTTTGCAGGCGGTTGAAGTGCGTTATTTCTGTATAATCCGAAAGATTCTTCGTGATATGTATGGTAATTGAAACCGATATTGTTTTCAGATAAAATATCAATCATATCTCCAACCCAGCGTTCACCGCCTCGGTTTTCTTCAAATGCAACATAACAAGCACCATATTCACCGCAATAAAGCGGAACGTTATATTTTTCTTTGAATTCAATATAAGGTTTCATTTTTGATTCAAGATAGCTTTTATCAAATTTACTTATGCTGTCGGCAGTCCATATGTCAACTCTTGGACGTGCATTTGTTTCATCTGTTATATCTTCTGATTTGAAGTAGCCTGTTGCTTTATATGAATGTCCAACTGTTGGAACAACAAAAGCAACTCTTATATTTGCATCAGATGTTGTTCTTGTGATTTTCAGACAGCCATCATTGTTATGACCTTCATATTGAGTATATTTGCCATCACCTGAATTGTTTGATGACCAGAAATTATAGTTTTTCATTGTATCAAAACTTTCAGAAAAAGCTGTTCCGACATAGTCGCCGTTTTCGTCATATTCTTCAATTGTTATATCATCAGCAAAAACAGAACCGAGATTTCCTGCATTTTCACATTGAAAAGTATAAGCAAGAACCTGATTATCTTTTGTTACTTTGATAAGATTGCTTTCTTTATAAGTCCAGTCAGTGTCATCAGGAGAAACTTTTTCACCGTCAAATGAAGCGGTGTACCAGTTTTCGCCCGAAAGCATTACTTTTGATTCATCAGGATAAGTGTTGTATTTGCCTGATGTGCCTGCCCAGCTCATACCCTGATGTGAAAATTCGTGCGGTTCATAAAAATGGAATTCATATGTTGTATTGTCATCATCAAGGAGAATACTTTCACAAGCTTTTGTTGCATCAATATTCCAGTTTATTGTTGTGTTTCCGGCTGACTGAGTTCCAATAAGTCTTTCAGCAAAAATAATGTGATTTGTATCGACTGTTCTTATTTCATCTGTTATATTTTGTGCTATATCGTGCCATTTTTTGTATGGGTCTTCTGATTCTGTAACAGCTATAATAGGTTCATTTACTATTCCGTATCCTAAAATGTAAGGTTCATCTTTATAATATTCAGCGATTTTTTTCCAGAGTGCAGCAAGTCTTTTTTGATTTTCTTCATCAGTCCAGAGAGCATAACCGTTTCCCTGTGACTGATAACCACCCTGAGGATAGTGCATATTGAGTATAAGTTTAATACCGTATTTTTTAGCCCATTCAAGGTTTTCGTCTATCCAGTCAAAACCCGTTTGACTATATTCATATGGATTGTTGTCATCTTCAAAAAGTCCGTAATTAAGGTAGAATCTTACGGAATTAAAGCCCATTTCTGCGAGTTCCTTGTAGCTTTCTTCTGTGTGATGAAGATTTTCGGGAGGTGTTTTTGGATTTGCCCATACATTGTTTCCAAATGCCATACCCTTTATAAGATAATCGTTTCCATCTGAATCAACGATTTTTTCACCACTTACTTTGCAAAATCCATCTTTTTCAGTGTTTTCAGCAAAAGCTGTATAATTTATCATTGAGGACATAAGAACAGCTGACGAAACGGCAGAAAAAAGTAATTTTTTCCAAATTTTCATTGTAAAACTCCTTTACTTTATTGTGGTAAGTTAATTATAACACATTTAAAGTGCAAAATCAATAGAAATTATTTGAATTATATAGTTATTTCTGTTTTATTTTTATAAATAATTCAAATGATGAAAAAATGGTTAAAATTAACTTTTTTTATTTGACATAATGCTTGTTATGTAGTATAATATACAGTGTATAAAAATGCGTTAAAATGGAAAAAGGAGAGTGTCTTTTGTGAAAAAGGTATCAGTTCATGCAAGTACAGATTATGATATATTAATTGAAAACGGACTTCTTGAAAAATCAGGCGAACTTATTGCAGGCATCGTTAAAACAAGAAAAACAGTTGTTGTAACAGATGATACGGTTAATTCGCTTTATGCAGATAAAGTTGTTGAATCGCTTAAAAAAAGCGGTTTTGAAACAGATGTTTTTGTTTTTGAACATGGTGAAAAATCAAAGTGTTCTAAAACACTCAATGAAATTTATGATTTTCTTGCAGAAAAAAATATTACAAGGTCAGATTGCATTGTTGCACTCGGCGGCGGTGTTGTCGGCGATATAACAGGTTTTGCAGCTGCAACATTTTTGAGAGGTATAGACTACGTTCAGATTCCTACAACACTTCTTGCACAGGTTGACTCATCTGTTGGCGGAAAAACTGCCATAGATTTGCCTTGCGGAAAAAATCTTGTTGGTGCATTTAAACAGCCTGTACTTGTTATCTGCGACCCTCTTACACTGGATACTCTGCCATCTGAAACGGTTTCAGACGGTATGGGTGAAGTTATAAAATACGGAATGATAAGAGATAAGAAACTTTTTGATACTCTCTGTAAAAATGATATAAAAAGTATTTTTGATATTATCGGGGATATAATTTTTGAATGCGTTTCAATTAAAAGAGATGTTGTTGAAGAAGATGAAAAAGACAACGCTGTAAGAATGATACTTAATTTTGGTCATACAATCGGACACGCTGTTGAAAGTTATTATCATTATGAAACATATACACACGGAAGTGCGGTTGCAATCGGTATGTGTATGATGTCTGAAAAAACAGCACCAAAGGAAGTTACTGAAAAATTAAAAGAATGCGTTAAAAGATATAACCTTCCTGTTTCATCTGATGCACCTTGCGAAAAACTCATTCCGCTTTGTGCAAACGATAAAAAGAGAAAAAGCAGCAGTATAAACTATATAGTATGTGAAAAAATCGGAAAAGCCGAAATCAAAACAGTTGAATTTGCTGAATTTGAAAAGACTTTTTCAGCAAAGGAGTAAATTGATGAATATAACTATAAAACCTTCTCTTCTCAGCGGAAACGTTCATATCCCGTCTTCAAAAAGTATGACTCACAGAATGCTTATCTGTGCGGCACTTGCCGACGGTACTTCCGTTATTGACGGAGTTGATTTTTCAAAAGATATAACTGCAACAATCGAAGCGATGAAGTCGCTTGGTGCAATTATAAGAATTAACGGAAACAGTGTTACAGTAAGAGGTATCGCTGTTCCAAGCCTTAATGCAACAATCAATTGTTTTGAAAGCGGTTCAACTTTAAGATTTTTAATACCTGTTGCGGCGGCACTCGGAACGGAAACAATATTTTTAGGTGAGGGAAGACTTCCAAAAAGACCTATAACGGCTTATATAAGGGAACTTCCTAAAAAAGGTATTGAATTTTCATATGAAGGCACTATGCCTTTTCAGATAAAAGGCAAGCTTGAAAGCGGTGTTTTTGAACTTGAGGGAGATGTTTCTTCTCAGTATATAACAGGACTTTTATTTGCACTTCCGCTTCTTAAAGGCGATTCTGAAATAATTATGACATCACGTCTTGAGTCAAAACCTTACGTTGACCTTACAATTGAATGTTTAAGACTTTTCGGTGTTGAAGTTTTAGAAACTGAAAAAGGATATAAAATAAAGGGTAATCAGGAATATAAACCTTATTCAGCAAAAGTTGAAGGAGATTATTCTCAGGCGGCATTTTTCTATGTTGCAAATGCACTTGGAAGCAATATAAACCTTGAAAATCTTTCAAAAGACAGCGTTCAGGGTGATAAGGCAATAGATGCAATTGTTTCAAAATGGATTGATGACAAAAAGAACGGAAGAGATGTTTGTTTCGACATCAATGCAGTTGATATTCCAGATCTTGTTCCTGTTCTTGCGGTGCTTGGAACATTTGGAACAAAGCCTTCACGCATTTCAGGTGCTGAAAGACTTAAAATTAAGGAAAGCGACCGACTTCTTGCAATTTCACAGATGTTAAATACGCTTGGCGGAAATGTGAAAGTGCTTGATGATGGTTTATATATAGAGCCTGTTGAAAAATTAAAGGGCGGAAAAGTCGATAGTTTTGGTGACCACAGAATAGCAATGTGTGCGGCAGTTGCAGCTACACGTTCTGAAGATGATGTTGTTATTGAAAACGCTGAATCCGTTGAAAAATCGTATCCGAAATTCTTTGAAGATTACAAGACACTTGGAGGTAAAATTGATGGCATCATTATGGGATAATAATATTTCTATCCAGATATTTGGCGAATCACACGGCCCTGCAATCGGAGTTGTTATAGATAATCTTCCTCCCGGGGAATATATCGATATGGAAAAAGTTTATGCTTTTATGTCGAGAAGAGCTCCAAAAAAGGACGGAACAACAACTTCAAGAAGTGAAAAAGATATACCACAGGTGCTTTCAGGTGTTCTGAACAACAGAACAACAGGAACTCCTCTTGCGGCTGTTATACAGAATACCGACACACATTCAAAAGATTACGGCAATATCGCAAAGCTTGCACGTCCCGGTCACGCTGACTATACAGGTGCTATGAGATACCGTGGTTTTAATGATGTCAGAGGTGGCGGACATTTCTCAGGCAGACTTACAGCCCCTCTTTGTTTTGCTGGTGCAGTTTGTTCACAAATTCTTGAAAGACGTGGAATTTATACAGGTGCTCATGTTGCAGCAATTCATGGCATAAAAGATAAAAAATTCAGCAAAACAAAAGTTTCAAAAGAAGATATTTTATCTGTCAGAGATAAATATTTCCCTGTTATCGACGATGCAAAAGGCGAAGAGATGAGGGAAGAAATAAAAAGAGCAAGAGCAGGTCAGGAGTCAGTTGGCGGAATTGTTGAATGTGCCTGCATAAATGTTCCGGCAGGAATAGGTTCACCAATTTTTGACGGACTTGAAAATTCAATTGCACAGCTTGTTTTTGGTATACCGGCTGTTAAAGGTATTGAATTTGGTGCAGGTTTCAAGGTTGCTGAAATGGTTGGAAGTCAGAATAATGATGAATTTTATGTTGATGAAAAAGGTCACGTAAAATCTTACACAAACAATCACGGCGGCATTTTAGGCGGAATTTCATCAGGTATGCCTATTACTTTAAATGTTGCTTTTAAACCTACTCCTTCAATTTCAAAACCGCAGAAAACAATTGACTACAGTTCAATGACGAACGAAACACTTGTTATAAAGGGCAGACATGATCCTTGCATAGTTGCAAGAGCTGTTCCTTGCGTTGAATCAGCTGTTAATATAGCGGTTCTTTCAAATCTTCTCGATTATCCTAATTTCAGATAAAATTTAATAAAGGTTTGAAAGGGGTGAAATCTGATGCAGGACGATAATATTAAAAGAATGGCTGAAAGGGCTTTGCCGCAGCTTACTGATGTGCCTGTTATAAATATTCTTATATGCGATCTTATAAACAGACTTAAAAGAAAAATAACAAAAAATCAGCTTGCACATATACTTGTTGATAACGGAATTGTAAGTTACTTCTTTTTTCAGGAATCTTTTGCTTATCTTAAAGAATCAGGTTCACTGAAAACAGAACCTATCTGCGAATATCACAGCGATAATTCTGAAAAGAAAATTGATGAAAAAATATCGCTTACCGAACAGGGTGAAACCTGTGCAAAAAAACTGAAAAACTATATCTCAAAAACATATCGTGATAAAGTTACTTCATGTGCGATAAGTTATTTTTCTATGGAACAGTTTGAAGATCAGGTCAGAATAACTTATGAGAAAAATAATGACGGATATTATGTTCATGTCAGATGTTTGAACAAGGAAAGTGACCTTATGGATTTAAGATTTAATGTTTCTTCTCTTGAACAGGCAAAATTCCTTGGAAGAAAAGTTATGACTAATCCGAGCGAATTTTATGCGAAAGTTTGGAATGCTTTTGATACTTCTCCTGATTTAAAAAATAAAGATGAAATAATTTCTGAGTGAAAAATCCGACTTTTTTATAAAAATAATGACATATTTCCAAATATAGAACAAGTATTAAAGTTCTGAAAATTATTTTAATTTTCAGAACTTTTTTTAGTATATTATACAAAATATTGAACTTTGAATTATGCATAAGTCACAATAATTGTAAACCTTATAGAAGTATATTGATTTTTTTGTGTAAATATGATAAAATATAACAGCATACTAATGTTTGTATGAAAGTTATATTTTGGAAAGGATTGTTTTATTATGTTCAAAAAAAGTATTGCAACAAGAGTAACAGCCGGTGCATTGGGTATTGCAACTGCTGCTACATGCTTTGGTTCTACAATCAATCTTGGAACTGCTGAAAAAGCTTCAGCTGCTTCAGATTCAAATTATGCCGAAGCACTTGCATTGTCACTTTACTTCTTCGATTCAAATGAATGCGGTACAGAAGTAGACAGCAACGCACTTACATGGAGAGGCAATTGCCACACTTATGATGCAAAGGCATCAATTGCAAATGCGACAAATTTCCCTTCACAGTACCAGTCACTTGTTGACCCTGACGGAGATGGTTATGTTGACGTTTCAGGCGGTTATCACGATGCAGGTGACCACGTAAAGTTTAATCTTACAAATGCATTTGCATGCTCATCACTTGCTATGTCATACTATCTTAATGATGGTGCTTACGACAAGGCAGGATGCACAGCACATCTTTACGAAATAGTTAAGAAGATGTCTTCTTATCTTATGAAAACAACATTCCTTGATGCAAGTGGAAATGTTGCAACTATTTGTTATAATGTATCAGACAGCTCTGACCATAACTATTGGCAGGCTCCTGAAGTTCAGTCATACGACAGAAAAACATACTGGATGAGTGCTTCAAACAACAATCAGTCAATATGTGGTCAGATGGCATCAGCTCTTGCAGGTGCTTACTATATGTTTAAATCATCAGATGCTTCATATGCTTCAGAATGCTTGAAGTATGCAAAGGCTATTTATGACTTTGGTATGAAAAACAGCGGCAATGAAACAGCAGGTATGGGCGATATGTACGGCACAGAAAATGGTGTTGATGAACTCGCACTTGCTTCTGCATGGCTCTATCTTGACGGTGCAGGCTCAATGCCTACATATACAACAAAGGGTGATGGCTGCTACAACGGCGATTACTCAAATCTTGGGGACTTCTACTATTATTGCTGGAATAAAGTATGGAGCGGTTATGCTACAATGATGTATAAAATCACAGGTGATTCTTCATATGCATCAGAAATGAAGTATGAACTTGACAGAAAGGGCGGCGTTCCTACAAATTCATATAATGCAACTGATCAGGGTTCATGGGGTGCTTCACGTTACAACTGTGCACTTCAGATGCTTGCTCTTGGTCTTGCAAAGGGAGATTCAAGCTCAGCTTATGCACAGGGTGCAAAATATCAGATGGATTACATCCTTGGAAACAATCCTACAGGCTACAGCTTCCTCATTGGTTACGGCGACAAGTGGCCTACACATATCCACCACAGAGCTGCAAACCCTGGCAACAGTTCAGCTTCTGTAAGTGCTGACGTTACAAAGGAAAATTCAACAGCTAAGTATACAAACTATGGTATGCTTGTTGGTGGTCCTTCAGATGCAAACGGCACATATCAGGATACAACAGAAAAGTATCAGTATACAGAACCGGCTCTTGATTACAATGCATGTTTTGCACTTGCTTGTGCAGGTCTTGTAAATACTTTTGGCGGTGATTCTTCAGCTATCAATTCAGTTATTTCAAGTGCAAGTGAAATTGATGCAAGCCATAACTTCAACGGCGGTTCAACACCTGCAGTTACAACAACTACAACAGCTACAACAAAGGTTACAACAACTACAACAGTAGCAGGTGGTAGTGAATCAGCAGGCGGTGTTATAGACTTTAAAGAAGACAGCACTGTTGGTGATGATGGAACTACATATAAGTTCATTGAATTCTCACCTGGTAATCCAAACGCACCTGGTAACTATAGCAAGATAACAGTTACATATGAAGTTACATCAACAGACACAGAAAGTTCAGGTTCATTCGGTACATGGACAGGTTCAGAGTGGGCTCAGGTTGACTTTAAAAAGGTTGCAGTAAAAGACGGTAAAGTTTCTGTAACATATGATGTACCTGAAAATGTTGGTGCAACAGTTAAGTGTAGTGTTTACTGGCCGGGCGAAAGCTCAGTTAAATTTGTAAGCGTTGTTGGCGAATCATCTTCAACACCTGTAGCATCATCAACAACAAAGACAACAGCAAAGCCTACTACAACAACAAAAACAACAACAACTACTACTTCACCATCACAGGCAGGTAGCGATATTAAGTACACAGAAGCAACAGAAAAGGGCGATGACGGCAAGATTTACAAGTACATTGAATTTGCTCCTGGCAATAACAAGTCAATTTCTGTAACATATAAAGTTAAATCATCAGATACAGAAAGCACAGGTTCATTCGGTACATGGACAGGTACATGGGATGAAGTTAAATTTAAGGAAGATGTTAAAAATGGTACAGTTACTGTAACATATAACGTTCCTTCAAATGTTGGTTCAACAGTTAAGTGCAGCGTTTACTGGCCAGGTGCTGATTCTGTTGAATTTGTAAGTGTAACAGGTTCATCATCAGCAGCTCCTGTTGTTACAACATCTACAACAAAGTCAGGTTCATCATCTTCATCAGGCGGATATAATGTTGAATACAAAAAGAAAATAACATATTCAGAACTTCCAACAAGCGACAAGATGATTGGTTTCGACTGGTCAGACTTCGGTATTGGCGCAGATGAAAAAATCACAGGTGTTGATGTTAACCTTTCTACAGGCAGCAAGCAGATTGGTAAATGGCAGGGTGCATTTGGTTCATCAACAAAGGTAGCTCCTGATTACTGGACTAAGACAAAGGATATGGAACAGGTTATCAGCAGTAAGAAGGGTACAATTTCATGGGAAATTGACTCAGCAACATCTGATATAATTCAGACAGAATACGGCGGACAGCTTAAAGTTGGTTTCTGGTGGATTGACTGCGACACATTCAAGATTGATTCAATTACAGTTTACACAGATAAAAACCCTAAGGGTTCAGCAACAACATCTGTAACAACAACTACTACATCAAAGACAACAGCTAAAACAACTACAACAACAAAGAAAACAACTGTTGCAACAACTACAACAACAAAAACAACAACATCATCAAAGCCTGACTACAACGCAACAGCTACAAAATATGGCGATGTAAATGTAGATGGCGATGTAACTATAGCAGATGCAGTATTACTTAACAAGTATCTTGTTAATAGTGCAACACTTACAGATACTCAGAAAGCAAATGCAGATTGCCAGTTTGACAGCAAAGTTACATCAACAGATACACTTGCAATACTTAAATATATAGTTGGAACAGTTGATACTTTACCAATTAAATAAAATGATCTGAAAATCAGACAGGGATCGTGAAGACGGTCTCTGTTTTTGTTTATTAGGTTAAAAATGGGTGAAAAAGAACATAAATGATGTTGAATTGTTAATGTTGCACAAAAAACATATACACTGATTATTTATTTTTACTGAATTTAAAAAAAACACTTTACATTTTTGTTAAAATATACTATAATAGAGAATGTAAATTGCAGGAATACGTATGTATATGTAGGTTTGCAGGAAAAGAAATGTGAAAATCAAGAGAAAGAGTTTTCACATAGTGCAGATCTCTGCATTACAAGTAGAAGGTGTTTTTACTTTAAAAGTAGAAACAAAACAAACATATTTTATTTATTACTCAGGGAGGGTATTTTAATGCACGAAAACAAACTTGGAAAGAAGCTTGTTTCTGTTGCTGCAGCAGCTGCAATGTCTGTAACTGCACTTGGCACAACAGTATCATCCTTCGCTACAGCTACCGTTGCAAATGCCGCTACAGTAAATGAATTACTTGGTGCCGGTGATTTCAACGACGGTTCTGCACTTCCATGGCATGTCTGTGAATCACTCACAGGTAAAATGAATTTCTCAATTCAGGACGGCGTATATGTAATTGAAGTCGTTGATCCAGGCGGAAAGTCAAGAGGCGGTGAAGACAGATGGGACTGCCAGTTCCGTCACAGATCACTCACATTCCGTATGAACACAACATACAGACTTACATTCTCAGTATGGTGTTCACAGGATATGA
>JALEJO010000095.1 GCA_022769365.1 Oscillospiraceae bacterium
GACCACAACGTAAAATCGCCTTTATATGATGAAGTGCTTGAAGAAAGCATTTTCAGAATCAATAAGGGAAAACCATATGATGCAATAAAAAATGCACTTTTGACTTTAAAAAATTTTGAAAACGGAACTCTCGTGCAGAAAAATGCCGTATTTACGGACTATTTGCAAAACGGCATCTCTGCAAGATACACTGAAAATGGCGAAGAACGTTCTGCACTTATATATCTTGTTGACTGGGAAAATGTTGATAATAATTCTTTTATCTGTGCGAATCAATGGACGTTTGTTGAAAACAGCAACCGCAGACCTGATATTTTGCTTTTTATAAACGGTATGCCGCTTGTTCTTATAGAATTAAAATCGCCGTCAAGAGAAGATACAGATGCAAGTGAGGGATATACTCAAATAAGAAATTATATGCACGAAATTCCGTCAATGTTTTATTATAATCAGATTTGCGTGATGTCCGATCAGCTGACAAGTAAAGCAGGTACAATTACAAGTGACGAAACACGTTTTATGGAATGGAAAACCGTTGACGGAAATTATGAAAATACAGAATACGCACAGTTTGACACTTTTTTTGAAGGAATATTCCAAAAAGAAAGACTTCTTGATATTTTGAAAAATTTTGTTTTATTCAGCAATGACGGAACAAAACAAATAAAAATTCTTGCCGGATATCATCAGTATTTTGCTGTTAATAAGGCGATTTTATCCACTAAAAAGGCAACAGAAACAGACGGAAAAGGCGGTGTCTTCTGGCATACACAGGGTAGCGGAAAATCGCTGTCTATGGTGTTTTATGCCCATCTTTTACAATCAGCATTGAACAGTCCGACTATTGTTGTACTTACAGACAGAAACGACCTTGACGATCAGCTATATTTACAGTTTGCAAAATGCAGTGATTTTTTAAGACAAAAACCTGTTCATGCTGAATCAAGAGAACATCTTAAATCACTTCTCGAAGGCAGAAAAGCAAATGGAATCATATTTTCAACAATGCAGAAATTTGCTGAATCTTTTGAGTGTTTATCCGACAGAAGAAATATTGTTGTAATGGCTGATGAAGCACACAGAGGACAATACGGACTTACTGAAAAAGTCGATAAAGAAACGGGAAAAATAAAAATCGGTTCGGCAAGAATTATAAGAAACAGCCTGCCTAATGCTACATATATAGGTTTTACAGGCACTCCTATTTCAACAAAAGATAAATCTACAAGAGAAATTTTTGGTAATTACATTGATATATACGATATGACACAGGCAGTTGAAGATGGTGCAACACGTCCTGTATACTATGAATCAAGAGTTCTGAAACTGAAACTTGACGAACAGACAATGAAACTTATTGATCAGGAATATGATATAATGGCAGAAAATGCGGATGCAGGTGTTATTGAACAGTCAAAACATCAGCTTGGCAAAATGGAAGCAATTCTTGGCAATGACCAGACAATCAATTCCCTTGTAACGGATATACTCGACCATTATGAAAACAATAGAGCAAATCTTCTGACAGGTAAAGCTATGATAGTAGCATATTCACGTCCCATAGCATTAAAAATATATCATAAAATTCTTGAAATACACCCTGACTGGACAGAAAAAGTTGCTGTTGTAATGACATCATCAAACAAAGACCCTGAAGAATGGCGTGAAATCATTGGAAATAAGGCACATAAAGAAGAACTTGCAAAAAAATTCAAGGACAATAAAAGTCCGCTTAAAATTGCAATAGTTGTTGATATGTGGCTTACAGGCTTTGATGTTCCGTCACTTGCAACAATGTATGTATATAAGCCGATGTCAGGACATAATCTGATGCAGGCAATAGCAAGAGTAAACCGTGTCTTTGAAGATAAAGAAGGCGGACTTGTTGTTGATTATGTAGGCATTGCAAGTGCCTTAAAACAGGCAATGAATGATTATACAGCAAGAGATAAAGACCGTTATGGTGATACAGATGTAGCGAAAGTTGCATATCCGAAATTCCTTGAAAAAATTTCAATTTGCCGTGATTTCTTTTTTGGATATGATTATTCAAAATTTATGACAGGAACAGACCTTGAACGTGCAAAAACAATCACCGGTGCTGTCAACTTTATAATCTCTCCTTCAAAAGAAGATGACAAAAAAGAATATCTGAAAGAATCTTTGTTGCTCCATCAGGCTTTGTCACTCTGTTCTTCTATGGTGAAGGAATCATTAAGACTTGAAGCAGCATTTTTTGAATCTGTAAGGGTTCTTGTTATGCGTCTTGAAAATAAAGGAACAGGCAAGAAAATATCTCTTGGAGAAATGAATGCAAGAATAAATGAACTTCTGAAGCAGAGTATAAAAAGTGAAGGTGTTATAAATCTTTTTTCTGATATTGGAAAAGAAGTTTCTCTGTTTGACCCAAAATTTTTGCAAGAAGTAGCCAATATGAAAGAAAAAAATCTGGCAGTTGAACTTCTAAAAAAGCTTATTGCAGAACAGATAGTTATATATAAACGTACAAATGTAGTTAAATCCGAAAAGTTTTCTGAAATTATGCAGCGTACAATGAATCAGTATTTGAATGGAATGCTGACAAATGAAGAAGTCATTGAAGAAATGATGAAGCTTGCAAAACAGATAAAAGAAGCCGGAGAAGAAGGAAAAGAACTCGGTCTTACTGCTGATGAACTTGCTTTCTATGATGCTCTCACAAAGCCACAGGCTATAAAGGATTTTTATGAAAATGAAGAATTAATAGCCATTACTAAGGAATTGACAGAAACTTTACGTAAAAATAAAACTGTAGACTGGCAAAAAAAAGATTCTGCAAGAGCAAGAATGCGTATGATGATAAAAAAACTTCTTAAAACACATAAATATCCACCTGATGACCAGCCTGAAGCAATTAATGCTGTAATGACACAATGCGAACTTTGGGCGGATAATATCGTGGATTAGCCATATGAATATTATATTTTTAGAAAACTATTGAGGAATATGTTGAGAAAAGTTATAATTAGATATTAGGAGGAAAATATTTTGAAATTATGTAAAAAGATAACCACTTCATTATTATGTTCTAGTATATTAATATCATCTTTACCATTATCTACTGTTTTGGCTAAAAGTAGCGATACTAAATCATATAACATAATTTTTAATACCAATACTGATATTACATTAAATGAAAAAAATTCAAACAAAAAAGTTATTTATACTTCGGATACTTTTATTTCAAAACCTAAATCTTATAAATATATTATGGAACAGAGTAAATTTGTAACTCGACAAGGACATGGATTTGCAGCAGAAGTTGGAAATAATTTTGTGGATAAAATTAAAGGTACAAATGCTGTGATTGTTGGAAATGATAATATTAAAAATGGAGCAGATAGAAAAATTATAGGTCGGAACAAATCTACAATATATATTCAAGATAAATATTGTAAAGATGCTAAATCTAGCATTGATGCTTGTTTTGAAACAGTAGACAACGTAAAAACTTTTAGATATGTTAACACAGATAATAATCCTATGACTATTGAAGTGCCTCGTGATCAATATGATGATGCTGTAAGTATTATGTCTAAAAAAATCGAACAAGGATTAGTTCCAAATATAACCGATCCGTCTGAAGCCAAAAATCTTGTAAGAAAAGGAGCTCTAAATTATAAACAAGCTCAAAATTTAGCAAAAGCAGGTACCTTAGAATCTCTGAAATATGATGCAGTTACAGGTACTATAACAGCTACATCAGCTTTTGGAATCAGTACCCTTCTTAATTATGCTATATGTATATTAAATGGAAAATCAAAAGAAGATGCTCTTAGATATTCAACACTTGAGGGATTAAAAACAGGAGGTGCTGTATGGGGAACACATGTTCTTGTATCACAATTATCTAAAACTGGGTTAGATGCTGCATTTAAACCTGTTTCAGAAACAATGATTAAAACATTAGGAAATGATTTTACAAAAACGTTATTAAAAGCCGCTGGTAAAGACGTTGCAAATATGACTGCAGAACAAATAACTAGAGAAGCGGCAAAAATATTACGTATAAATTTAGCTTCCGATATAATAATAACATTAGCTTTTAGTATTCCTGATGCGATAGATCTCTTCAATGGTAGAATTTCTAAAGAACAATTTATAAAGAATTTTGCTATAGCTGGTGTTTCAGTTATTGCAGCTACAACAGGTGGCGTAGCTGGAGGAGCTATAGGCTCTCTAGTTGTTCCTGGAGTTGGGACTATTCCGGGAGCTATAGTAGGTTCTATAATTGCTGGAATGGCAAGCGGCTTAGCATCTGATCGTATTGCAGATTATATAGTAGAAGATGATTCAGAAAAAATGTATAATATTATTTCTGATAAATTTTCAGCTTTGTGTCATGATTATTTGGTAACTCAAGATGAAGCTGATAGCATAATAAAAAAACTTAATAGTAAATTAAATGAAAAGACTTATAAAGATATGTACCAATCCGATGATAGAGAAACTTTTGCAAATAATTTACTAAGTCCAATTTTTGAAAATGAAATCAGTAAAAGAAAAAAAATAGATGATCCAACTACAGATGAAATTCGCTTGTCATTATTGAATCAGTTAAACGGCATTTTTTATTTACATTAATATGAGATAAACATAAATTAACATGAATGAATTTCATATGGATATATAAGATTTAATATAAATAAAAATTAGAGCAATTCTTTTCAATATTGAATTTGTTTTATAAGCAGAATTAGAAAAAATTATATTTGAGAGGTCATTTTAAATGAAATTAAAAATAAATTTTAAAAACATATTATTATTTAAAAGAAAAAAATTAGTTGCTATTATATTTATTGTTATAATGGGGATTACTTTTGCATTTGTATTTAATAATAATAAATTAAACAAGCAATATCAAAATTTAATAAAAGAGTATAATGATAATATATCAATTTACAACAAAGAGGTAGATAATTTAAACAATTTCTTGTCTAAAATTAAAGAGTATGATTTAATTGAATCTAAAGAAGATTTTAAGAATAAAGATACAAAGAAATTTAATGTAAAAAAAAATAAATTAGGAGATATTGATTCTTTAAATACAGATATCGAGAATATAACTAATGAAATCACAACAATAAAAAATAAATATGCCGAAGCTTGTCAACTATCTTATGATACAATGATTGAAAATTATAATTGTATGGCTAATAGATATAATACGTGCATTAAGTCTTCTTCAATTGATTTTATTTCAGGAATGCCAAGGAAAATAGATGTATTAAAGACTCATAATATTAATGCATTAGATGCCTCTTTTAATGAAGAAGAATATCTAAGAGAATTAAAAAAAATATATAATGATTGTGATGATGTTATTGCATGTTGTCTTGTAGTTGATCAAATAAAAGTACCCAAAAAAGAATGGATTCTTAATCGATTAAAAGATATTAAAAAAATTAACGAATGTAAGGCTGTTACAAGTGATAATGATCCAAATGAGCTTTTAAATAAACCAGGAGGATATACAAGTTGTATTTATTTTAATATCGATAATGAAAATATATCTAAAGTAACAGGAAATAATATTATTAAAGAAGGAACAGATTGTGGAGGTGCAATCGAGGTTTATCCAACTCTTGAAGCTGCATTAAATCGATGTAATTATTTATCAGGATTTGATGATACAATACTATATTCTGGTTCATATACTATTATCGGAACTATGGTTATTAGAATTTCATATAAATTATCTAATCGAGAACAAATTAATTTGACAAATAGAATAGTCGATGCCTTTACGACTTTATCATAATTATTATTAAAATTTGCTATTTTTCTTTTCTATAGTTTTCCATGCAGGATTCTTTTTTGTATCGGATAAAGTTCCGAATGAACGGTTATTGTTCATATTGGCTTTGCAGAAAATGATATGATTGTGAAGATGTTCAGTGTCATTATGAGTTGCAAGAACAAACTGATAATGACCTTTAAGAAGTCTGTCGCAAAGCATTTGCCCAGCCTGCATAACCTGTTCAATGTTTGCTTCGTCAGGTGCAAATGACTGAATAATATGATAGCTTAAAACAGAACCTTTGTCATTCATAAATGAACGCTGTTCTGAAAAAGCTTTTTCTATTTCTTCAGGAGTTTGACCACAAGCATATGTTGTAACAAGACTTCCGTTATTGGTCTTATCCTTACGCATCACATACTGTATGGATTTAATTTCTGTAGTGCGGATTGGATGTATCGAAGTTGCTGCCATATATTATTCACCTGCTTTTGTATTTGCTGTATGTCATCGGAGTAAATGCGTTCTGTGCTGTTTACTCTTCTTGTAATTTGATTAATGTTGTTAGCACTTGCCTGTATTGCCTGACGAATGTTTTTAAGTTCATTTTTATCAAATTCAAGATAGATTCCATGCACAACTTGCTGACGTAAAAATGCTGAAAAAGACTTCATTCCCGATTGTTTAAAACGTTCCTGTATAACTTCCATTTGATTCTGACATATTAAGATGATTAAATTTTCAGAATAAAAAAATTTAAAATTGATTGACTTTTTTATATTGTTATGGTATAATTTTTCCAGTGGAGAAAGTTATCTATATAAATCGAAATTTAGGTGGTAAATAATGAAGAAAAGATATTGTATAATACCCCAAATATTGCTTCTGTTCTGGTTTTTTCTTGATATGACAGGTATTTATTTCAGAAATACTTATTTAGTCACACGCTCATATAAAGATGACGGAATATTTTTTCTTATTTATTTAGTAACAATGATATTATTTATATTTAAGGAAAAATTCGGAAAATGGGCTGTTGCGGTATGGACATCAATATGGTTTGTAGTTCAATTCTTATGCCACGAATGGTATACTATTTTTGGT
>JALEJO010000141.1 GCA_022769365.1 Oscillospiraceae bacterium
TTGACAAAAAAACATATTTATGCTATAATAACCTTGATATTATATATGTAAGAGGACGGTGTTTTGTATTGAACAATGATAAAAAAGTGGCTGTTTTCAATAAAATGCTTGAATTATACCAAGGCGATCCGAAAAGGATACAGCATTTTACAAAAGTGAATTATTTTGCAGAGTATATCGCTGAATCTGAAAATGTTGATGATAAAACATTTTTCATTATATCATCGGCAGCACTTGTTCACGATATAGGTATACACGAGAGTGAACGAAAATATAACAGTTCATCAGGAAAATATCAGGAAATTGAAGGTCCTCCTTTGGCTGAAAAACTGCTTTCAGAATGCAAATTTGATGAAAAATCAATTGAAAGAATATGTTTTCTCGTTGGTCATCATCATACATACAGTAATATAACAGATATTGATTATCAGATACTTGTCGAAGCTGATTTTATAGTCAATATCTATGAAGATAATCTTGATATAAAACAAATAGAATCAATAAAGTCAAAAATTTTCAAAACAAAATCAGGAATAAATCTTCTTGAAAAAATGTTTTTAAGCGAAAGGAAGTAATATTCAAATGAAAATAATTAAGAATTTAGCTATATGTGCATTTATGGCGGCGGTCGCTGCATTATCAGCTTCTGCAATAAATATAAATGCATCTTCTGCTACAGCTGAAACTGAAACAAACAGTACTATATCAGCCGATATAATGGAAAGCACAACAGAATCAGATACAATTGAAACAACTGAATCAACTGAGACGATTGAAACAGATATTCCAACAGAAACAAATGCTCCGACTGAAACAACCATTCCGGCAACTGAAGCTACAACAGAACCAAAAACAGTTGAAGAAAGTGTTATAGAACTTATAAATAACTACAGACTTGCCAACGGCTGTTCAGAGCTTACTGAGTCAGCTTCTCTCAATGAAATAACACAAATCAGAAGCAACGAAATCAATTCGCTTCTTTCACACTACAGACCAAACTCAAAAATTTTTGCAAGTATTTTTTCTGAATACGGAATAGACGTAAAATATATTAGCGAAGCAATTGCAACTGGTAATGATGAACTTGATACTCCTGAAGAAGTTGTTGACAAATGGATAAAAAGCGAAAAAGATAATGAAACAATACTTGGCAGAAATTATCAGTATGCGGGTTTACATTTAATCGACAGTTCAAATTCATCATATAAACACAACTGGGTTCTTATTCTTGCAGGAGAATCATCATACCTTGATGCTGAAAAAAATCAGACTTTAAAAGGTGATATTAATGGTGATGGGGAAGTAAATTCACTTGATGCTGTTATAACATTAAAAAACTATGCCGCTTCACTTACCGATAATAATAAAAAATATACAAATTCATATCTAAAAATAGCAGATGTTGATGGAGATAAAAAAATAACTTCAAAAGACGCTGTAAAAATACTTATCAATTATGCCGACAGACTTGCCGGAAATTCGAAACCACTTTAAAATGCAAAGTGATTATTTAAATTTTAATATTATGTTCAAAATATAATTGTAATTCTTTTCTAATTGGTAATATATCCTGTATTGAACTATATAGATAGTATATAGTATAATAATAAATTGTGTGGGATTTTGTCCTAATAAGTCAAATTTATAAAATTGGAGTTGAAACACAATTATGAACGCAAAAAAATCCAAAAAATTCATATTTTTCGGTGTCGTAATTGTCGCATTTTTCGCTTTACTCGGCATAATGCGTCTGATACAGGGAAACGTGGATTCATCTGAACGAATTGAAAGTGGAAATGTGCCGCTCTGGCTTTGTCTGCCATTTGTCGGAATGCTTCTCAGCATAGCAGTATTCCCTTTGGTAAACGGAGAACTTTGGGAAAAAGTAAAACCTTATGCCGTTGCATTATGGTCACTTCTCTTTCTTATTCCGTTCGCTGCAATGTTTGGTGCAGGTTCCGCACTTGAACAGCTTCTTGAATCAATTATAGGTGATTATCTTACCTTTATTGTACTTCTTTTCGGCTTGTTCTGTGTTGCAGGAAACATAACACTCAAAGGTGACCTTCTCGGTTCTCCTAAAACAAATATTGTACTTCTTCTCATAGGAACTGTTCTTTCAAGCTGGATTGGAACAACAGGTGCAAGTATGCTTATGATACGTCCTTTGCTTCGTGCAAACAGATGGAGAAGAAAGAGAGTGCAGATAGTTGTATTCTTTATATTCCTTGTTTCAAATATCGGCGGATGCTTAACACCTATTGGCGACCCTCCGCTTCTTATGGGATTCACAAGAGGAGTTCCTTTCACATGGAGTTTAAGACTTGCAAAAGTTCTTATACTTAATGTAGTTCTTCTTCTTGTTTTGTTCTATATTATCGATTCAATTGCATATAAAAAAGATATAAGAGCAGGTCTTAAACCTAATACTGAAGGTAAAAAAGAACCAATCAGACTTGAAGGTGCACACAATATAATTTTCCTTCTTATGATAGTTGCAGCAGTTATAATAAGCGGTATTATTCCTGCAAAATATGCAGTACCGATTTATGGTGAAGTAACTTTAAAACTTTCTGCAATTGTTGAAGTAATTATTATACTTGCAGCTGCATTTCTTTCATTTAAAACAACAAATAAAAGAGTAAGAAATAACAACCATTTCACATGGGACGCTATACAGGAAGTTGCTGTTTTATTTATTGGTATATTTATAACAATGATTCCTGCACTTCTTATTCTTAAAGCCAAAGGCAGTGAACTCGGATTAAGTCAGCCATGGCAGATGTTCTGGGTAACAGGTGCATTATCAAGCTTCCT
>JALEJO010000143.1 GCA_022769365.1 Oscillospiraceae bacterium
TTACTTTTTCTGCTTTCTCATGTTAATTAACAGTCGGAAATTTAGGCTAAAGCTCGCTATCGAGAATCAGTAAAATTTGAACATTTTGTAAAACTTTGATGTGCAAAAAATTAAGTGGGAAATTGTTTAATTTTAAATGTCGGACAGTTCAAATTAACCGATAATTTGTTCAAAACTCTCTGATAATTTTTTGATAAGTTATGTGTTGATATTTGTTTAATTATTTGATTCAATAATTTCATTCAAGCTTACATTACTGTTGCAAAATCGCTTTTCACTTCTTTGTATTTTCATCTGAATAGCGTTTTTCGGGCAATTATGGATACAAGCAAGGCAACTTTCACAACTACTCCCGAAAATTGGTTTATCTTTTTCTTCTTGAGTAATATTTGAAACAGGACAAACTCTTTTACAAATTCCGCATGAAATACATTTATCATCAACATAGAACATCTTTGGAGTGTATTTTTCAATTTGTTTTACAAAAAAGTATCCAATACTTGATGCTAAATTGTTAAACCAGCCGCAATTTTCCTCTTTTGGGGTTCTTGCATTTACTTCTTCTACAATTTTATTCAAATTATTATCAATATTTTTTTCTTTTAATTTTGCTAATTGCGTCTCAATATCAAAAAACGGAAGATAGTTATCTACCATTAGTAGAGAATTATAATAATCCGCATTGTTGCCGTTAGATTCAAGAAGTTTTTTCATCTCATGCAAAGAACCACAATTAACAAAGCCATAAGTTGCAATAACAAAAACATAATTCGCCTTGATTTTACATTGTGATAAATATTTTCTGACAATATCTGGAATTGAAATTGCATAAACGGGATAAACTATACCAACAGTATCATCTTCTATTTCATAAATATTATCTTTTACTAATTGCGGAATTGAAAGCAATTCTGCATCAAAATGCTTTGCAACCGATAAACAATTTCCTGTACCTGTAAAATAAAGTATTTTCATATAAATAATAATACTCGGTAATTATTTAATGTCATTATTTCTTGTCAAAAACCGAGTCTATTTGTATTTAAATTTTAGGAAAATACTTCAAAACTCCCGTCTTGGATTTGCTTCACGCTCACAAAGTTTCGCTAATCTTTTATTTCCTTTATTACAAATTGGCCTTTGACATTGTATCCGTATTCTATTTTTTTGCCGCCGATATATTTTGGAACAAACTCACCTAATACATTATAGCCATATTCAATTTTTTCGTTACCAATATATTTCGGGACAAAATCACCTGCAACGTTATAACCATATTCAACTTTTTTACCGCCAATATATTTGGGAACGAAATCTCCTGCTGCATTGTATCCGTATTCAATATTTTGTCCGTTAACAGATTTCGGTACAAAATCCCCGACTACATTACGACCGTATTTAATATTGCTGTCACCTGCAGATTTTGGAACAAAATCACCAACTACATTATATCCGTAATCGAAATTTCCTGTATTACACAATAATGCAGCATTATATTTTGGATTTTTTACAGGCTGATTTCCCTGTTTGTAATTGCGTCTTTCGCCGCCGCTGAGCAACTTGTTTACTGCGCTTCCAACTATAGCAATTAATAAAGTTTTTACAAAGTTTTTCATATATTATCCTCTTTATTTTATTTTTACTGCGGCAATACCTGCTCCGCCGTCATTAGTTCTTTCCAACATAAATATTCGGTAAATACCTTCTTCTGTTGTGACTGTTGTAGTCGTAACGTGGTTTCTGTCAGTTAAAACAACTTGCACAGGCATAGTTTTAATATAATCTACTGCACAACACGATGTACAGGCGATTCCAATACCTGCTAACAAACCTGTAAATAATTGTTTCATTTTTATCTCCTTTTACTTTAGTACCATTGCGGGTAATAATAATGCTTTGCCTCTTGTATTGTTCTAAAACAAGGCGTCTGACTGTCTTCACCCCCGTCAGGAATTGGTGAATAGCCGTAGCCGTTTGGACTTTGCTGCATTATTTTATGATGTCCGACATAATGACCTATTGGTGTGTATAAAACATATCTGTATCCGTAAGCCGGACTGCGTTTGTCGTATATTGCCACAATCTTTTCGCTAATATTTGCGTTGCGGTCGTCATAACTTTGGTAATTCGGTGTAATTAAAATCTTATTCCCTTTACTGTCAAACGATTTTATCTGTTGTTTGCTGTCTGCATTTGCAGGAACAAAACACATCGCGATAAAAATTATTAAAACAGTAATAAAATTATTCATACATTTATCCTTATTTCTGTTATACCATAATCTTACAGCAATTTTTATGCTGCTGCAGAGCAGTTTGTGAGCTTGTTTATTAGTTTTTCAAGAATATTGAAATCATTTGCATCAGGCAAAACTGTTTTTACAAAAGAGACATTGTAATCAGTAACAACTTTCATATATCTGTTGTTATAGCGAACATAAAAAATTCTTGAGAATTTCTCAAAATTTTCGCTTACCTGAACGCATCTGTCATCCATAATTTCCTGCATAACTTTCATCGGGTTAAATTCGCTTAGTCCGTATCTTTGTTCTGCTCTGATTTGAGAATGTGTTGTCATATCGTACCCCTTTTCTTTTTAAATATCTTACATTCTCATAATAAAACCTTATGGTGACAAAAACGGACACCTAAATATAAAAATTGCATATTATTTGACTATATGTTAATATTTATGCGAAAGAATAGTTTTTATAAGTATTATGCATAATAAAATAACACCGTTAGAAAAAGCTATAGAACTGATTGATGCCGGTAATAACATATTTATAACCGGCGGCGGCGGGGTTGGAAAATCTTACATACTCAACAAATTAAAAAAACACTATGGTGATAAGCTTCAACTAACCAGTACAACAGGAGTTTCTGCATATAATATTGGCGGCCAGACAATACATTCATTTGCGGGTATATATAAGAACAGAATATATTTAAGTTTTCCTGATACGAAAAAGAAGTTAATTAAGAATTTAAAAGAATGTAAGATTTTAGCAATAGATGAAATTTCTATGCTTCATAAAGAAACTTTGGATAGTATGGATAGTGCTTTCAAAGAAATTACCGGTCGCAAAGACAAACCTTTTGGCGGTGTTCAGATGGTTGTGATAGGTGACTTTTTTCAGTTACCGCCGGTTCAGAAACAGACGAATAAATGTGCAAAATCAAAACCTGAAGACCTACAATATTGTTTTAAATCAGCGGCTTGGAATGCTGCGGGTTTTATAACGCTTGATTTACAGGAAGTAAAGCGTCAAAGTGATAAAAAGTTTATTTCTGCGCTGAATAAAGTTCGTACCGGAAATATTACGCAAGAAGTTATCGATTTATTTGAAGAACGTGAGAGAAAATTCAACATTGAAGCTGACAGTAAAATTCTCCGTATATTTTCAAAAAAAATTAAAATGAACTCTCATAACAATGTTATGTTAACAAATGATAAAAACTGTAGTGGTAATATAAAAACATATGTTGCTGCTGATTATTACTGCGAAACTATTGATAATAAAAAGGAAGAATATGTAATTCCCGAATTAAAATATAATAAAATTGAAAATAAAGATTATAAAATAGCAAAAGCTATTATGGAAAGGGAGTGCAGATACCCGCAAAAAATTAATCTGCGAAACGGCTGCAGGGTAATGCTTTTAAAAAATCTGAATCAGGAAAAAGGGTTGGTTAACGGCAGCTGCGGGGTTATAAAATCTCATTCTGAAGATGATGTTGTAGTAAAATTTGACAAAATAAATGAAGAAATAACAATAAAAAAAGATATTTTTTATTTTCAATACAGATACACCGAAGATGAAGAAACCGGAAAAGTTATAAAAAAAGCGGTAAAAAGAGAACAGTTTCCATTACAACTTGCTTACGCAATAACCATTCACAAAGCTCAGGGAATGACTTTTGATAAATTAGTTATAGATTTAGATAATATTTTTAGTGAAGGAATGTCATATGTTGCATTAAGCAGAAACCGTACATTAGAAAATTTATATATAAAACATTTCAAATCAAAAGAAATAAAAACCAGTCAGGAAGTTATAGATTTTTATAATAATTTGGAAAATCGTATTATATTCACCGAAGATGGTGAAATGATAGAAGATTTTGCACAAAAATCTGAAGTAAAAACAGATTATTCAGAAAATCAGGACAATTCTTATGATTTAGGTGCAGAAATACCTATTCCAAGACCATCTGGTGAGGAAGAGAATCTATATAATGAATTATACAGCCTCAATGAAAATTCCGGCATATATGAATATACAATCGCACATTATAATGATGAAATAGAATCAGATCCGAATAATTGTTCAAGTCTCAGTAACCGTGCTGAAGCTCTTTGCAGTTTAAAAGATTATGAAAATGCAGTTAAAGACTGGAACAGAATTTTAGATATAGACCCTGAATATGAAATCGATTACTTCAAAAAAGCATACGCAGAGCATAAAATTGATAATAATGAGCAGGCAATCGAGGATTATACAAAATATTTGTTGGATAATCCAAAAAGCGCATCAGCATACAATAATCGTGGCAGAGCTAAAGAATGTTTTGAATATTGTAATTATAAAGATGCTATAGAAGATTATAATAATGCTGTTAAGTTAGACCCTGATAATTGCATGTATCTGAATAATAGAGCAAGAGCATACTATTGGCATAAAGACTATATTGAAGCTATTGATGACTGGAATAAAGTTGCAGACTTTTGCTCTGAAAGTGATTCTTCAGAATACGCTTTCCCTGAAACCGAAAAAAGTTTATACAAAAAGGCTCTTATGCTTATGGCTGATGCGTATTACGAAAATGATGAATATGATAATGCTGTAAATAATTGGAACAAAGTTTTAGAAATTGATAATGAATCAGATATTAACTATTTTGATAAGGCTTATGCAGAAGGCGAAATTGGTTTATATAACGAAGCAATTGATGATTATACAAAATATTTGGAAGATAATCCTGATAGCGCGGTAGCATACAATAATCGCGGGTGGGCAAAATACTCAAAAGATTATAGTATGGAAGATGCAATAGAAGATTATAATAAAGCAATTAATATAGAACCTGATGACTACGTTTATATTAATAATCGTGCGATCGCATATTACGAAAATGACGAATATGAAAAAGCAATTGCCGATTGGAACAAGGTTTTAGAAATAAATCCTGAATATGAAATTGATTATTTTGATAAAGCAAATGCTGAATATAAGGAAGGTTTGTTTAACGACGCGATTTTGTCAGTAGAAAAACACTTAAGTGATAATTTTGATGATGAAGATGCATTAAAATTACAGAATTTAATAAAAGACGAATTATACAAAAATAATCAAGAGAGCCTTGTATCAAAATATTTAGAAAACGCTGAATTGTATTACGAAGATGAAGAATACGAAAAAGCCGTTGATGAATGGAATAAAATTTTGGAAATAGATCCCGAATATGAAATCAATTATTTTGACAAAGCTTATGCGGAAGATGAAATTGGATTTTCTTCAGAGGCAATAGATGATTATACAAAATATTTGGAACAAAATTCCGAAAGCCACTCAGCATATAACAACAGAGGTTTGTGCCAATATAATTTGGAATATTACGAAAAATCTATACCGGATTATAATAAAGCTATAGAATTAGCCCCTGAAAATCCTATGTATATAAATAACAGAGCAAATGCATATTTCTGTACTGATGAATATGAAAAAGCAATAAAAGATTGGAATAAAGTTCTAAACATAAATCCTGAATATGATATTAACTATTATTGGAAGGCTCTTGCAGAGAAACAAATCGGCAAATATGAAGATGCTCTTTTATCAATAAATAAATATTTAAATGATAATCCTGAAAATAAATTTGCTATAGATTGTAAAAAGAATATAGAAGATAAATTGTCAGAAATTAAAAATAAAAAGTTTATTAATAAATATAAGCAAAAAGCCGCAGAATATTTAAAACAGGGATTTTATAACGATGCGTATGAGCAATGCGAAAAAATTCTGGCAATTGACCCTGATAATGCATATGCTCATATGTATTTAGGCGCATATTATCACTATACAAAAAATTATTCTATGGCGGAAAACGAATATAAGCGCGCACTTGAAATTGATAATGAATTTGGAAAAGCATATAAAAATCTTGGGATTTTAATGCATGAACAAAGAGCATATGAATTAGCAATACAGTACTATGAATATGCTGAAAAATACGATGCATCATTATCAGATATCAAGGAGTTTAAAGAACAGGCACAAAAATCCATAGCAAATAATTCAAGAAGTTTTGACAATGATGACTAAATTTATAACTGTTCTATGACATCACTCAAAAGTTTTTTATATGTGTCTTTCAATTCCTGAGGCTCAAGAATTTGGACATCTTTACCCCAGCGGAATAAAAACCAGCAAATTTCGTAAGCGCCGCCGGCTTCAAAGGTTACGGTTGTTGTGCCGTCTTCATTTGGTATTATTTGCTGATTGGGATGTAAGCTGTAATTTTCGATAACATCTTTTACGTTTTTTGAAAACAGTAACTTTATTTTCATCGGTACTTTATCCTGAAAAGCTCCAAAAGATTTTGTAAGATGTTCTTGAAGGTTAAAGTTTTCATCTTTGTCGTAATATTCATTAGTGACTCTTACATTTTGCATTTTGTAGAGTAAAAAATGCTTATAAACGGTATCGCCTTCATCTCTTGCGACAAGATATGTATATTCCGAAAAAATTACCGCATAAGGTTCAACTTTTCTGTCCTTTTCTTCACCTTTTTTATTTTTATATCTAAACGACAGATATTTTTGAGCCAAAAGAGCTTCAGAAATTTTTGCCATAGCTGTAGAATCAAGTTTAATCTTCGGAGCCTGATGCACAGCGTACCCCTGAACCTCCAGCAAATCCGAAACATCATCATTTACAGACATAGAATTTGTTGTAATTTTCATTTTCTGAATAATATCAGGGAGCAGGTCGCATCTGTTTGTGTAGTTTTGGCTTTTCATATATGCCTGACAATCTTCAAGCATTGCTATTTCATCAGCACTAAAAGCAGTAATTCTGTCTAAAGTCCCGCGTTTTAATCTCCATTTTTTTATTCTGGAATCAGGATTTAAAACTTCTTCCACTTCAAAAACATCGGAAATAATATTTTTAATGCGCATTGCCGTTCTGCGCGAAACTTCCAGTTCGTCTTGAATCATCTGAATAGAATATCCTAAAGTCGAATCTCTCATATCTTTTGCAAGATAAAGAATCTTTTTTATATCATCACCTCTTGCCATATCAAACTCCTTTTTGAGAATAATATATCACAAATTTTTACAGGTGTCCATAAATGACACAAATGTATTTTATTATAAAAACAGGCGGTAAATATGAAAGAAAAAATCAAAAAAACGAACAGATGATATGTGCCCAAAATTGTCACCACTATGTTTTATGATAAAAAATGTGAAGGAAACTCATTTAACCTTGACAAATCTACATCGGCAAATTTCATAATATAAATAAAAGGAGTACGAAAATGAACGAATTTGATTATCTGGCTGAAGCCAAAACAAATATGGAAATAGCAGATTACAGTGCAGTTATTTCTTTATGCGACAAAGCTTTAAAAATTAATAAAAATTTACCTGAAGCATACAGTTTCAGGGGAAATGCCAAGTACGAACTTGAAGAATATGATGAAGCTGTTGATGATTTCTCTGCTGCAATAGATAAAGAACCTGAAGTATCAGAACATTATTATGACAGAAGCTGGGCTTATCATTATATGGATAAAGATGATGAGGCAATTTTAGATATAAATAAAGCTATAGAACTTAATCCTCAAATTTCATATTATTATTACGATAAGGGTAGATTTGAATACTGGTTAGACAGATACAGAGAAGCGATTGTTTCTTTGACAAAAGGGATAGAATTAAAACCGACAGAAAATAAATACATTTTTCGTGCCAACTGCTATATGGAGTTAGGGGAATTTGATTTTGCTTTATCAGACTATAATTCTGCAATTAAAATTGATCCGGAATTTGCAACAGCATATTACCGCAGAGGAATTTTGTACAAAAGAACAGAACAACTTAAAAAAGCTGAAGAAGATTTCTTAAAAGCTCTTGAATTAAACGAAGAAGATTATGATGCAATGATTGAACTTGGTTTTATCAGAATACAAGCAGGCAAAAAAGATGCAATAAAATATTTCAATAAAGCGATAAAAGTGAAGCCAAGCTCAAATAATTACTATTGGAGGGTAAAAGCAAGACAGAGAATTTTAATAAGAGAAGATTCTGTTGCAAAATTATCTGCCGGCAAATTCGCGGAATGTAATTATTCGGAAGATGTAATATTCAATAAAAAACAGGCAAGTGATGATGTAAAAGATTTAAATAAAGCCATAAAGTTAGATTCTGACAGCAAAACATTACACCAAATGCGTGCTGACAGACTTGTAAACTTGCAGGAATATTCAAAAGCTATCGAAGATTATAACTTTTTAACCGAAAAATATTCTGATAACCATTCAAACTATAAAATGCGTGCATTTTGCAATTTGCGTATCGGATTATATCAGGAAGCACTTGATGATTGCAAGAAGTCTGTTGAACTAAATGACGGTTGTGCAGATGTAATTATCTTTGGTACAAGAGGACTTGCAAATTATAAACTCGGTAATTTTGAAAAAGCTCTGACTGATTTTAATCAGACATTAGATATTGAAGATGATGCTGAAACGTATTATTTCAGAGGTTTGACAAATTACAGGCTGAAAAACTATAAAAAATCTTTTGCTGATTTTAAAAAAGTACTTGAGATAAATCCCGATATTGAATCAGAATATGATGAAAAAATCCCTGCAGCAATAAAATTTGCAATGAGTTTTGGTAAAGGATTTTCTCAAAAGAAAAATAATAATGCACCAATAGGATTGTGTCAGCTGAATATAAAGTAATAAAACAAAATTAGAAAAACAACATAAAGGTGTCCATTTTTGGCATAGGATTAATTTATAATAATCATATAAAAGAAAAGGAGAACAAACTATGACAAATGTTGAAAAAAGTGAAAACAAAATTGGCTTTGAAGTTGGTGATGTTATTGAAGTATCAATGAAAATTGAATATGACATTCCGGCTGAGGATGAAGAAAAATCAGTAATTGATTTGAGCGACTATGATGCAAAATACGAAATTCATTATTCGTATCCGAGAGATTTAGGATTTTCTTTTCTGGATTTTAAGGTTGATGCAGGTTATAGTGCAGATTTTGGCGATGATATTGAACAGTATATTGAAGAATCGATTGAACAGGATTTGGAAGAAATTTCAGAATATGAACTCGTTGATGTGGATAATAGGGGCGAATACCAAACTGCAAGAATCAGAGTAAAAGCACTAAAGGAGAACTAACTTATGGCAATGGATACTTATCATGTTGAATACTGGACAAAAGATGGTACAAGAGTCGGAATATCCTGAATAGAAAATCCCTGATAACTGTTTTGCATATCTATTGCAAGTCTTAAAATGTCTTCAACACGTTCATATCTTGCCATATTTTTTCTCCTGTCTTATATTATGATGATAAACGACAAGTATGTCAAATATGGATACAATTAAATTATATATAAAGTATTTTTATTTGCCCATTTTTGACATATCAATGTAATATTATAAAAAAGGGTAATTAATATGAATGAAAAAATAAAAAAACTAACTGAACTATGCTTAAGCAATAAAAATAATAAAGATTTTCCATATTTAAAAATTTCTAATGATAATAAATATTCTGGTTGGGTTTCTAACTTTAATCTATCAATGTTATCTGATAATTCTCAAATAAAACTCAATTTAAATAATGAAAAAGACTTATTTTTATTATTTGTTATGGCTTCAGCATGGTCGAAAACAGGACCTTGGGAAAATGCTGTATTTTTCACAACATACATAAAATTAAAACAAAATTGGGAAATTGAAGATTGGCAAAATAATAAGTACATTGAGACTGAAGCAAAAAACAATAACGAAAATTGCAAAAATACATTTAAGCAAGTTACAGGTATACAATGCCATAAAACAAAAGAACCATATTTTAGAGAAGATTTTTACAACAGTGTGAAAATTTTAGCAAATAACTGGCAAACTATAAAAATTAAACTTGATGAATCAAATAAAAAACGAGATTGGAAGATATTCATTGAATATATTAGTTCTATAGAGGGTTTAGGAACAGGAAAGAATAAAATGAGAATTAAAATACCTCTTATTTTACGAGAATTAAAATGCCAGAATATTTATAATATAGACGGCAGATATTGTTGTGTTGCAGATAAAAGGGTTAGAGATACTTATAATAATTATATCGGAGAAAAACTACCCTCTAATTATATTAAAGCTTCAGAAGTAATTTGGAATGATTTTAAAGAATTATATGATATTCCAGCTTTTGCGTATCCAGACTTTTTAGAAAAAAATCTTATATGATTTAAATCACATCCAGTCTGCACAGGTGTTTGTAGGCGCAGAATTTGCACTCACCGTCACGGGTTTCGCATATCGGTTCAAATTTCATAGACTTTATATTTTTGTATGTTTCTTTGATTTTGCTTTCGATATATTCCATATCAGTT
>JALEJO010000069.1 GCA_022769365.1 Oscillospiraceae bacterium
GAAATGAATGTGGCACACCCGTTCATGGAGGGGAATGGCAGAAGTACAAGAATATGGCTTGATATGATTTTAAAAAAGCGTCTTGGAAAAGTAACCGACTGGTCGAAAATTGACAAGGTGCAATATTTGCAAGCTATGGAAAGAAGTACAATAAATGACCTTGAATTGCGATTTTTGGTACAGCCAAATTTGACAGATAAAGTTAATGACAGAGAAATAATTTTCAAAGGAATTGAACAATCGTACTATTACGAGGGTTATGAAAAATAACACAATACAGAAAGATCTGATTAAAACGGATTATTGTAAATTTGCAAATCTGAATAATCAGGTCTTTTTCTTTTATTATTCAAAACTGTAATAATCTCAACAAAGCTGATAAAATTCTAAATAGTGAGCAACATCATTCTAAAAAGCAGATATATCGAATGAGTCAGTATAAAAAATCATCAAATGCTCTGAAAAAATACTAACATAATAGTAATAATCAGAGGAGGTGAGATATATGACAAGTATTCAATTTACCGAAACAAAGTATATGCTTACAGTAAATGAAGCGTCAAAGATGCTCAATGTCAGTATTCATACGGTTTACAGATTGATTGAACAAAATAAATTGAAATGCAAGAAAATGAGTGTCAGAAAAACAATGATACCTGCGGAAGAAATTGAGCGATATATCAATGAGCATTGACAGGAGGTTGCATATGATTACAAATAAAGAAATACTTACAAGAGAAGAAGTCATGGAAGTTTTGAAAATTGGAAGAAGTACGTTTTATAAGCTTTTGCAGACGGGAGAACTGAAAGGTTTCAAAGAAGGGAATAGATATAAAGTTCCTGCTGAATCAGTAGAAAAATATGTAGAGATGAGAATGAAAATTTAAAATCAATATTATATACAAAGAAAAATCTCAGGCACACTTTTATGCCTGAGATTTTATTTTACTTTGAATTATTAAACATCTTTTATTCACATTGACTAAAATTCACCATTTGATGAAAAATAACATAGTTATATACTGCTCGCATGATCAATATGAATATCTTTACTTTGCAATGTGCAGTTTAAGTCGTTAAGCATTTTATGAAACCGCAATAACAACAAGTTTCCAATTTACACTTGTAATTAAACATAATGTATGTTATAATAATATATAGTAGAATTATTTTATAACAAATGAGGTGAAAGTTATGGAAGAAAAACAACAGGTAAAATCAAAACAGAGAGTTGCGGAACGTGGTGAAGTTTTTACGGCTGAACGTGAAGTTAATGCCATGCTTGATCTTGTTAAGCAGGAAACAGAAAGAATTGACAGCCGATTTCTTGAACCTGCCTGCGGTGATGGAAATTTTCTATCTGAAATTTTAAAAAGAAAACTTTCTGTTGTTGAAAAAAATTATAAGAAAAATGCCCATGATTACGAAAAATATTCTCTTCTTGCCCTTATGAGTATATATGGAGTTGATATTATGAGTGATAATGTTGTTGATTGCAGGGCAAGACTTTTTGATATTTGGAAAGAAAAATATAATACTGTATGCAAAAAAAATGCTACAGGAAAAGCTGAAAAAACCGCTAAATATATCCTTGATAAAAATATAATCTGTGGCAATGCACTTACTATGATGCAGGTTGATGAAAATTGTAATGATACAAAAAAATATATAACTTTCAGCGAGTGGTCTTTTGTCATGGGGGATAATGTTAAAAGACGTGATTTCAGACTTGACCAATTACTTGATGGCAGTAATCAATATGAAAGAGATATGAGAACAGATTTTGAATTTGACCCCGAAACAAAATCATTTATTCCGAAACCTATTGCAGAATATCCCGTTACGGATTATTTGAATCTACCAGATGTTGAAGATATTGAAGAAAAAAAGGAAGAAGAATTTGAACAATTATCATTTTTTTAAGGAGTGATTTTATGTATACTGTATCTGAAATAAAAATTGCATTTTTACCCGTATTTGAAAAATATAAGGTAAAAAAAGCTGTGTTATTTGGTTCTTATGCTAAAAATTTGGCTAATGATTCAAGTGATATTGATATAATGGTTGACACTCAACTTCGTGGGCTAAAATTTTTTGGCTTCCTTGATGAATTATGCAACACCGTAACTTGTCCTGTTGAATGCATTGATGTTCAGGATATAGAAACAGACTCACTTGTTGATAATGAAATTAAAAAAACAGGAGTATTGCTTTATGAATGTGCATGATAAAAAAGTGCTAATTAAAATAAATGAACATATAAAATCAGTACAAAATTATTGCCAAAATATTGAATCCCTCAATGATTTTACTTTAAATTCAATGTGTGTTGAAGCTTGTGTGTTTAATCTTATGCAGATAGGAGAGTTAACTCACAAATCCTTGACAGAAGAAACGAAAAAAGAAATATCAAGTATTCCATGGGAACAATTATATGGAATGAGAAACAGAATTGTTCATGGATATGAGGGTGTTAAAATGAAAATTGTGTGGGATACAATAAAGTACGATTTACCAGATTTAAAAGAAGAAATTGAAAAATATTTGTGAGGTCAAAATATGTCTGAATTATTTACCAACATTTACACGCCTGATGTTTTAAATTGTATTGCGAATCTTTCAAATGATGAAGTATTTACGCCGCCTGAAATTGCGAATAAAATGCTTGATTTACTGCCGCAGGAACTTTTTGAAAATCCAGATACAAAATTCCTTGACCCTGCCTGTAAATCAGGAGTATTTTTAAGAGAGATTGCCAAAAGGCTTAACAAAGGACTTGAAAAGAAAATCCCTGATTTAAGGGAAAGAGTTGACCATATTTTTAAAAATCAAATATATGGCATTGCGATAACAGAACTTACAAGCCTGCTTTCAAGAAGAACCCTCTACTGTTCAAAATATGCAAGCGGAAGATACAGCGTTGTTAAATTTGAAAACGTTGACGGAAATATAAGATACAAAAGAATTCCTCACACTTTTCAAAAAGGAAAATGCGTTTTTTGCGGGGCAAGCGAAGCGGAATACGGCAAAGAAAAAAGGGGAGAAAACCTTGAAACCCACGCTTACGAACTTATTCACACAACAAGACCAGAGGAGATTTGGAAAATGAAATTTGATGTAATTATTGGCAACCCACCGTATCAGTTAAGTGATGGGGGAAATGGAGCAAGTGCAAAACCTATTTATCATCATTTTGTTGAACAGGCAAAAAAATTAAATCCAAGATATTTAGTAATGATTATTCCTGCTCGTTGGTATGCAGGTGGCAAAGGACTTGATGAATTTAGAAATACAATGTTAAATGATG
>JALEJO010000001.1 GCA_022769365.1 Oscillospiraceae bacterium
TAATCTCCCATATTTGCTTAAAAATGTAAAGATTAAAGTGAATGCTATGCAATCTTGACATTTTTAAGCAAATATGAGTGTTTTCTATTAAGGAAAGGAATGAATAGAAGTATATTTATATATAATTTTGTACTCCAGATAACGATATAAATCATCTTGACTTTGCCAAGGTAGCTTTCCTGCAAAAGTTTCAAAACTTCCAGATTGTCACCCTCAATATAGAGGTTTTCGGTGCTGTCCCAGTTTAAAGACTCCTCTTTGCAAGGGCGGAGGGTTTTGCGTATCGGCTTGTTTGCCTCCACGATTGCCTCTTTTTTGCCAACCCATGTAAATTCATAGGCTTCATCGCCCTCAGCGACTTCATCAGAAAGCATCTGTTTCAGCATATCAAAGTTGATCGCCTTTTTCAGCTTGCCGTTTTCGTCTGCCGTTTCGGTTATGCAGTTCGGGAAAAGTTCCCCGATTTTATCTATGTTCTGAGCGGTCAGATCGACCGACTCCATTTTTAATTTATCCATTATTCCTACAATCCTTTGAAATATTTAACAGGTGCAAAAAACACCCCATAAATTATATCATATTTCAAGAAAAAAACAAAGAGTTTGTTTGTAGAAATAAATGCACATTTTTCATGCGTTTATAGTAAAAAAGACGAGCATTTAGTGCTCGTCTTTTCAACCTAATATTCAGCTAATTGTTCTTTCAATTTCTTCAATTCTTTGTTTAACTCCATTTGTTTGTTGAACTGCTTTTCCCTGCGGACGGCTTTTGTCAGCTTTTCGATCTGTTTTTTCAGAGCCTGCCTTTGCTGTTCCCGCTCCACAGATTCCTTTAAACTTTCATCTGAATTTTCCGCTTTCAGTTTATCCCCTGCAATTTGACGGACAAAATTTTCATAAACTGAATCCATATCAAGCCCTTGTATTTCAAGGCTGATTTCTTCTTTCGTCTGCCATTCGGTATGATAATAACCGCTTACCTGAAAAGCCGATTTTCCGCCGTTTTCTTCCTTGTATCCTATCCAAAGCTGATACTTTTTTTCATAGCTTAATAAAAATACAATATGATACGGAATTTCCCTGTCGATAAGTTTCAAAACAGCTTCATCAAGCGTTTGCGTGTTGAGTTTTATTTCAAACAATTCAACTTCATTGACGCTTTTTCCTGCGGAAATATTTGTTGTTGCAGGGGCAATTTTGTTATTCCAGAAAATTACTTTTATCTGTTCAATAAATGCCTGTTTTATTGCAGTTGTAACATTTAAATTTTCATAAAATTTTTGTTTCGGGATTCTCCTTTTGAAAAGTGTCGTATCTGGCAAATCAATCATAATTCAACCCCCTTATTTTACAGCTAAGAAACAGATAAGTTCAAAGTCATCTAATCCCGACACCGCCGACATCAAAGCTGATGTTCCGCCTGCGGAAAACAGGCTGTCTATATCGCTTTTTTCTTTCGTTGCAATGATTGATGAAATAGCTTCGTTAAGCAATGCGGATACTTCCGACATATTGCTTCCGTCATCTGTTTCTTCATTGAATATTTTGCACACATCAGCAAGCGGTTCTGTTTTTCCCTTGCAAAGCATACGGACATCATCAAGCAATTTTTTCGGGTTCAGATAATCGCACACAATTTCATAATCTTCGCTGACATAAACCATATAAAACGGATGAATGCGGTTTTTGTTGTCGATGTTGACGGAGTTGTTTTTGTTTTTCAGAACAAATATCACGCCTTTCGGGAGTTCGTCTGTGTGCTTCACAACAGCGTGCAGGCCCTTTGGCTTTTTTTCAAGTTCTCCGTGTTTTTTTACATAATCCATCAAATCAAGGCGGAATTCATTCAATCCCAGATCCATAATCGATATACCCGAATTCATATCTTCAATATCAACAACTTCATTTTGCAAGCGTTTAAGCTGTTCTCTTCGATATTCAAGGTCGCCTTTTTCTTCTTCATTAATCAAGTCATCATCGCCCGTTGAAGTCATAACCGTAATTTTCATACGGGTTTCAACTCGGCTTTTAAGATTTATATAATCATCAAGTTCCATATCAGGCCAGAAATTCACAAGCTGAATATATTTGTTTTTACTTCCGATTCTGTCAACACGTCCAAAACGCTGTACAATGCGGACAGGGTTCCAGTCACGGAAATCAATTTTTGATAACGATTTGTAATAAAGAGTCAAGATCGAGCAAACAGTCAAGCATAATATTGGATATTGGCTTTTTAGATTCAGATTCAGACTTATAAAGTTTGATTAAATTGATAGCGCATTTTCTGAAAATATTAAGATTTTTTTGAATATTTTTATCTTCAACCCTGCACCAATCTTTCTCAAAATGGACATCAAAAAGCCAATGCATTGTTTCAGCAGACCACTCCTTTCTTGCATGGCAAAGCAGCTCTTCAACTGTCAATTTTTTACTTGAAATATAATAGTGCCATTCACTTGATTTGCCTTTACAAGTTTCAAATTCAGTATGAATTGCACCTATACAAGCAAGGTTTGACCAGTCGTTTTTTTGTTCAAGCCAGTCTATTTCATTTGTCACAAATGCAGTCCTTTTTTCAATTCTTCCGTGACCTTTTTCAGTTTTTGAAATACTTTGCATCGTATTTTGCATTGTTTCATCCTGTATAAAATCTTCGATATCTTTCTTTAAATTCGGATGATTATCCTTGACCGAAAAAATATAATCCGCTTTCTGTTTAACAATTATTTCAGCTGTTTCTTTCTGACAATTCAATGCATCCGCGGTAATCATTGTTCCTTTAATATTCAATTCTTTTAACAATTTCTGAACAGTTGGTATTTCATTGCTTTTATCTTCTGTGCTGCATTGTGCAAGTGTAAGTCCAAGTTCTGAAATTTGTGCACTTATGATATGCAGAGGACTTTCATATTTCTGCATTTTTTCTGTAGAACGCACGGTTTTTCCATCTAACGAAATTGTAAGTTTATCAGCCTTTTCAGGCATAATTGAACATACCCACTTTTCAAAACATCTGTTGAATGATTCAGGTTTTATTATTTTTAATATGCAAGTAATCCAATAGTAGCAAGGTATACGATAGATTCCGAATTCCTCCTTTAAAAATTCTCTTGTTCTATCTTTGATTGCCCATTGATGTATTTGCTGTAAGTTTTTTAATCCGCATATGCTTCCAAGTATTACTATTGTTATTACATCACTTATTTTGTAATAATATCCGTCATACTCCTTTTCTGTTTCGATTTCTTCAAAATATTCTGTGATAAATGTTATTCTTTCCATTCT
>JALEJO010000005.1 GCA_022769365.1 Oscillospiraceae bacterium
ATCCTTTACAAGTCCTGCAACGTGTATATTTATATCTGATGCGTCAAAGCTTTCAATTTTTGAAATGCCGCATTTACCTGCTTTAATATTTGACCAGAAATCAGCAACGTTGTTTCCAAGTGGATTAACTGTTCCAAGTCCCGTTATAACTACTCTGTTTGACATTATCTTCCTCCAAAAATTAAGTTTCGCCAGCCTTTTTAAAGGCTGTAGGTATAGAGTCTGAGATTTAGAACAAAGTCCTAATCTCAGTTTCGCCGAAGGCGATTAATATTTTCATTCCTCATTGATGTAAATTTTGAAAAAATTTACATCATAAGTCCGCCTGAAATTTCTATTGTCTGACCTGTAACATAGCTTGCATCATCGCTGCAAAGGAAAGAAACAACGCTTGCAATTTCTTCAGGAAGACCATATCTCTTCATTGCAACGAGTTCAAGCATTTTGCTTTTCTGTTCGTCTGTAAGAGCATCAGTCATAGCTGTTTTGATAAATCCCGGGGCAACAGCGTTTGCTGTTATGCCTCTTGAACCGAGTTCTTTTGCAACTGTTTTTGTCATACCGATAATAGCTGCTTTTGTTGCAGAATAATTTATCTGACCAGGGTTTCCGTAAAGACCTGCAACTGATGCAAGGCTTACTATTCTGCCGTGTTTCTGACGCATCATAACTGCACCAACAAGCTTCATCATATTGAAAACAGATTTCTGGTTTACAGCAATAACAGCGTCATACTGTTCTTCGCTCATACGAACCATAAGACCGTCTTTTGTAATGCCTGCATTATTTACGAGTGCATCAATTGAACCGAATCTTTCTTTAACTGCCTTTGTCATTGCTTCACAGTCTGCATATGATGCAACATTTGCAGCAAAAAGTTCTGCTTCAACGCCGAAAGCTCTGCATTCTTCAGAAACTTTTTCAGCGTTTGCTTTATCGTTGTCACTTGGAAAATGATTTATTGCTATATTGTAACCGTCTTTTGCAAGTCTTCTTGCAATGCATGCACCTATACCCTGAGATGCACCTGTAATTAAAGCTGTTGCCATTATATTTCCTCCAAAGTATATTTTTCTTATTGTCTTATTTTGAAAGGAGTTTTTCTGCTCCTGCCATCATTTCATCTATTATCTGTTTGCAAGGCTTGATTTCATTTACCATACCTGCAATTGCACCGCAAAGGAACGAACCTTCGTCAACATTGCCGTCAACAACGGCTTTTCTGAGTGAGCCAAGAGTGATTTCTTCAAATCCTTCAGGAGTACCACCGTCACGTTCCCAGTTTGCAAGTCTTTTTGCAAACTTTGTTTTAACGTTTCTGCAAGGGTGACCTGTGCCTCTGCCTGTTACAATGCTGTCTGTATCTTTAGCCTTTATAACGAGTTCTTTGTATGTAGGGTGTATCTGACATTCTTCAGATGCAAGGAATACTGTTCCGCACTGAACACCTTCTGCACCAAGCATAAATGAAGCTGCAATACCTCTGCCGTCAGCAATACCGCCTGCTGCAATAACAGGGATTGAAACAGCATCAACAACCTGAGGAACAAGACACATTGTTGTGTTTTCACCAATATGTCCGCCTGATTCAGTACCTTCTGCTATAACAGCATCAGCACCGGCTCTTTCAACTCTTTTTGCAAGAGCAACTGACGGAACAACAGGTATAACCTTTATGCCGGCTTCTTTCCACGCAGGAATATATTTGCCTGCATTGCCTGCACCTGTTGTAACAAATGCAACTTTTTCTTCTATAACAAGTTTTGCAAGGTCTTCTGCATTAGGACTCATAAGCATTATGTTAACGCCGAAAGGCTTGTCTGTGAGTTCCTTGCATTTTCTTATCTGATCTCTTAAATAATCAATAGGGGCACTGCCGCCTGCGATGATACCTGCACCGCCTGCATTTGATACAGCAGCTGCGAGTTTATGTTCAGCAACCCATGCCATACCGCCCTGAATTATAGGATATTCTATGCCGAGAAGTTCTGTGATTTTAGTTTTCATCTTCGTTTCCTTTCTGTAGTTATTACCCTTACTATTAATATTCAACTATAACAGCACCATATGTAAGACCTGCACCAAAGCCTACAAAGCAGACTTTTTCGCCTCTTTTTATTTTGCCAGCTTTAAGCATTTCATCAAAGCATATCGGGATAGATGCACTTGATGTGTTGCCGTGGTCGGCAATGTTCACAAGGAATTTTTCCATAGGTAATTTAAGATTCTTTGCTGCTGTTTCAATGATTCTTATGTTTGCCTGATGAGGTATGATGTGGTCAATTTCGTTTATGTCAAGACCTGCCTTTGCAGCCGCTTTTTCAACTGCTTCAGGGAGTGCCTTTGTTGCAAATTTATAAACATCTCTGCCGCTCTGGATAAGAAAACTTTTTGTTGATTCATCTGAAAAACCGTCTGAATATTCAGGTTTTATATTTGTCTGGAATCTTGTTTTAGGGTTGTTGTTTTTAGCATAAAGATACTTTGCACCTTCACCTTTTGTGTGTGTGAAAGATGTAAAGAAAGTATCTGACTTTTTAAGAACAACAGCCGCTGCACCGTCACCGAAAAGAACACATGTTGATCTGTCTTCATAATCTGTTATTCTTGAAAGCATTTCATTAGAAATAACAAGAGCGTATTCCATATTTTCGTCTGTTGCCATATATCTGTTTGCACAGTCAAGAGCAAAAACGAAACCTGCACAAGCTGCATTTATATCAAATGCAGTTGCATTAACAGCACCAATTTTATCCTGTATAATGCAGGCGGTTGAAGGTGTGTAGAAATCGTGTGTAACAGAAGTATCAACTATAAGACCAATCTGCTCAGGTGAAATACCTGCATCTTCAATTGCTTTCTTTGCTGCCTGAACGCCCATCCACCATGTAGGCTGACCGTCAGAAATGTGTCTGTTTTTTATGCCTGTTCTTGTTGTTATCCACTCATCATTTGTTTCAACAATTTTTGTCATATCATCATTGCTGACGCAGAAATCAGGAACATAGCTGCCTGTACCGAGAATCTTAATACCCATTTTTTTAAAAATCCTCCCTTTTGCTATTGTAATTGAATTGATTTTATGGTATTATATTATATATGGAGTTTAAAAACATTTATCTCTAAATGCAGTCTTGATATATAAAGTAAGATGTGTGCGGAACATATAAACTTTAATTTGTACGCACAAGTCCACTCTATTATATTATAATCTATTTTTCAAGTAATTGCAATTGATAACAAAATCTTTGAACTCTATTTTGTTAAAACGTCAATTTTAAGATGTTTTTTATTTGATTTATTATGCACTATGCATAATAGAAAACACATCAATTTTATAAGAGAGGTATCTATTTATGACAACAGCATTATTTTCAGGACAGGGTTCTCAGTATCAGGGAATGGGAAAATCTCTTGTTGAGGCAGACAGTTCCCTTGAAAAAATATATGAAGTCGGTTCTGACATACTCGGTTGGGATTTAAAAAGAATGTGTCTTGAAGCACCTGCTGAAGAACTTGGCGAAACAGTTCATTCACAGCCTGCAATTATGGCAACATCAATAATAGCACTTGAAGCAGCAAAGAAAAAGGGTTTTGAATTTGATGCGGTTGCAGGTCATTCACTTGGCGAATACGCAGCTATGTATGCATCAGGTGTTCTTTCACTTGAAGATGCTTTTAAAATCATTAAATTAAGAGCTGAAGCAATGGATAAAGCGGCAAAATCTTCTGATGGTTCAATGGCAGCAATTCTTAAAATTGCACCTGAAAAAGTTGAAGAAGTATGTGCTGAAATTGAAGGCTATGTTGTTCCTGTAAACTATAATTCACCTGTTCAGACAGTTATAGCAGGGGAAAAGGAAGCAGTTGCAAAAGCTTGTGAAAAATTTGCAGAACTTAAAGCAAGAGCAGTTCCGCTTGCAGTTGCAAGTGCATTCCACAGCAAAATTATGCAGCCTGCCGCTGATGAATTTGCATCAAAAGTAAATGAACTTGGAATAACATTCAATAAACCTGCGGTTAAGTTCTATAGTAATGTTCTTGGAACAGAACTCACAGATTTTTCTGATATGCCTTCACTTTTAACAAAGCATATAATCTCACCTGTTAAATTTACAAGTGAACTTGCAGAAATGGAAAAAGCAGGCTTCACAAAGTTTGTTGAATTTGGTCCTGGAAAAGTTTTAACAGGTCTTGTTAAGAAAACACTCAAAGGTGTTGAAGCTTTCAATGTAGAAAGCGTTGAAACTCTGGAGGTGGCTCTTTAATGGCTGTTAATTACCTTCTTATCGGTCATCCGCTTGGACATTCAATGTCGCCGTTTATTCACGAAAGACTTTTCAAAGCAAGCGGAGTTTCAGAAGATTACATATTAAAAGATATTGCACCTGAGGACCTTGAAAATTCTTTTGATGAACTTGCAAAGTTAAAAGGTTTCAACATTACAATTCCTCATAAAATGGGAATAATTCCGTTTTGTGACAAACTTGATGACAGTGCAAAAAGATATAATTCAGTAAATTGTGTTTCAATCAAAGATGGCGTTAAAACAGGTTATAACACGGATTGTGACGGATTTTTAATGTCTGTTAAGGATGAATATCCGCTTGATGGAAATGTTTTGCTTGTAGGTTGCGGCGGTGTTGGCAGAATGATAGGAATTGAAGCTGCAAGACATGGAGCATCACTCACAATTGCATATATTCCGCAGGACGCTGAACTTGTTAAAAAGGCAGTTGAAGAAATAAGCAAATTTACAGATAAAGAAATAAAAACAGTTCTCACAACTGAAATAAGCGGTAAATTTGATATGATGATAAATGCGACACCTGTGGGAATGTATCCAAAAACAGATGCCTGCCCTGTTAGTGATGAAGTTATTGAAAACTGTAAAACATTTTTTGATGTTATATATAACCCTACTGATACAAAGCTTATAAAAACTGCAAAATCTCAGGGAAAACTTGCAAAAGGTGGTGCTTTTATGCTGGTTTTACAGGCTGTAAGAGCACACGAAATATGGTACGGTGCAAAGTTCAGCAAAGAAACAATAAACAGCATTGTAAAAGATATGCAGGATTACGTGGATAATAATTTTAGTAAATAAACTTGATAATAAAAAATTTAGCACTCTAACGCTTAGAGTGCTAAATTTCTCTTATCTTTCACAAATCAAACATATGATTTTCACATAGTAGGTGTAATATAATAATCGTAGAAAGGAAGTAGGAACAAAGGATAAATAAATGATAGAGATTTAATTAATCCTTGCGATTATTCCATTCTCCCCTTCCACATAAATTTATATATTATTTTCAGATTTATCAGGAGGTAATTTTTATGTTTGGAATGACACCATTTGAAAAGAAAAGTTTCGATTTGTTTAATGCTTTTCACGATTTTGAAAATGACTTTTTTGGCGACAGCAATTTTGCATCGTTCAAAACCGATATTAAGGATACAGGTGACAGTTATGTGCTTGATGCAGAACTTCCTGGATTCAATAAAGAAGATATTGCCCTTGACTTAAACGGCGACACTTTAACACTTACTGCAAAGCACAGTGATTCAAGTGAAGACAAAGAAGAAGACGGCAAGTATATCAGACGTGAACGCAGCAACTGTTCATATTGCAGATCATTTGACGTTTCAGCAGTCGATACCGAGAACATTCAGGCAGAATATACAAACGGTATTCTTTCTGTGACAATGCCTAAGAAAGCACCTGCTACTGATGCTTCAAGAAGACTTGAGATTAAATAAATCCAATCCATATAAATCCATATAAAATCCTTATATAAAAGGGAGAGGGCAGTCGGAGAAATCCGACTGCCCTTTTTAAAAATTAATATGAATAATTTCATGAAAAACGCTTAATTAAACATGTGCAGAATAGTTAGGTGCTTCCTTTGTGATATAAATATCGTGAGGGTGGCTTTCTTTAAGACCTGCACCTGTTATTCTTACAAATTTAGCCTTTTCGTGGAGATCAGGAATTGTTCTGCATCCGCAGTAACCCATACCTGAACGAATGCCGCCGACAAGCTGGAAGATAGAATCTGCAACAGAACCCTTGTAAGGTACACGACCTTCAACACCTTCAGGAACAAGCTTCTTTGCACCTTCCTGGAAATATCTGTCTTTTGAACCGCAAGCCATTGCACCAAGGCTTCCCATACCACGATATACCTTGAATGAACGTCCCTGATAGATTTCTGTTTCGCCAGGAGCTTCATCGCATCCTGCAAGAAGAGAACCTACCATAATTACGTTTGCACCGGCTGCAAGAGCCTTAACAATATCGCCTGAATATTTAATACCGCCGTCTGCGATTACAGGAATACCATATTTCTGTGCAACGCACGCAACGTCATAAACGGCTGTTATCTGTGGAACGCCGATACCTGCAACAACTCTTGTTGTACAGATAGAACCAGGGCCTATGCCGACTTTAAGACAGTCTGCACCGGCTTTAATAAGAGCTTCAGCAGCTTCTGCTGTTGCAATATTTCCGGCAATAACAGGAATTTCAGGGAATGCTTCCTTGACTTTTCTAAGACATTCCATAATGTTATGGCTGTGACCATGTGCTGAGTCAAGAACAAGAACGTCAACCTGTGCATCGATAAGAGCCTTTGCTCTTTCAAGTACATTTGCAGTAACACCGATAGCAGCACCGCAAAGAAGTCTGCCCTTTTCATCTCTTGCAGAGTTAGGGAACTGAACTGATTTTTCAATATCCTTTATTGTTATAAGACCTTTAAGGTTGCCTGCTTCATCAACGATAGGAAGCTTTTCGATTTTATGCTTTTTCAATATTTTCTGTGCATCAACAAGTGTTGTGCCGACAGGAGCTGTTATAAGGCTTTCCTTTGTCATAACATCGCCGATTCTTGCAGAGAAATCATCAAGGAATCTCATATCACGGTTTGTTATGATACCAACAAGTTTACCGTCTTTGTTTACAACAGGAACACCTGAAATGTGATACTTACCCATAAGGTCATCTGCATCTTTAACAGTATGTTCTTCTGTGAGAGAAAATGGGTTTACAATAACGCCGTTTTCACTTCTCTTTACTTTGTCAACCTCGTCAGCCTGCTGTTCGATACTCATATTCTTGTGTATGATACCGATACCGCCTTCTCTTGCCATTGCAATAGCCATATTAGCTTCAGTAACTGTGTCCATTGCGGCAGTCATAATAGGTGTGTTAAGTCTTATTTTCTTTGTGAGGTTTGTGCCAATGTCAATCATATTAGGTGTTACATCTGATTCAGCAGGAATAAGAAGAACATCGTCGAAAGTAAGACCCTCTTTTTGAAATTTGCCCTGTGCATCTGAAAGCATAAAATAAATCCTCCTTGTTTTTTGTATTCCGTTTTAAAACTATTCAGTTTCAGCGGATCGCATTTTTGATATGATAATAAATTTGATATATAAAAATTAAAGGAAAGAATTACATCATTAAAAAACGAATGCAGTTCAATCCAGTCAATCCGAAAATATGCCGAAAATCTATTTTATTCGACATATAACTCCACGGGTTATTATATTTATTATACTCTTTTTTTGAAAAAAGTCAAGGACAAATTTATTTCGTAATGATTTTTTTACATATATTTAAAGCTATTTTTTGCTGTATGGTTTTTGGCAGCTTGCAATATTACATTTTGTTTACAAAACGAAAAAAGTCATTGACATTTTTATTTTTTTTGCATATAATAGAAGAGATGTACTACTGTATGAAAATATTAAAAACGTAGCAGTCAGAGTAACTTTTGTATTTTATTTCAGAGAGTGTCTGTTTGGTGTGAAGGCATATAAAATAAAAGTGAAGTGCGGCTGTCAGTTCAGAATTAAGAACACTTTTGAGCTTTTCAACATATTTTATACCAAAGCGTAAAATATATTGAAAATAAAAAAGAAAAGTATTTTTCTGCGTAAACCTGCGTTAAAGGCATTGAGTGATAAATCTTGAGTGGAACCGTGGTAAATGCCGCCTCTTGTTGCGTTTTTGTATGCAAAGAGAGCGGCTTTTTAAGTTTCAAAAAGAAAATTATTCACAGTATAATGATGGAGTGAAAGTATTGCTTATTAAATTTTTGAAAGAGGAAATTGCTGTTGTAAAAGAAAAAGACCCTGCCGCAAGAAGTTCATTTGAAATACTTCTTACTTATTCAGGGCTTCACGCAATTATTTATTACAGAATTTCCCATTATCTTTTTAAACACAAATTCTTTACACTTGCAAGGATAGTTTCACAAAGAGCAAGGCATAAAACAGGCATTGAAATTCACCCCGGTGCTAAAATCGGAAAGGGATTTTTCATTGACCATGGTATGGGTGTTGTAATTGGTGAAACTACTGAAATCGGTGATAACTGTCTTATTTATCAGGGAGTTACACTTGGCGGTACAGGTAAAGATAAAGGAAAGCGTCACCCGACACTTGGCAATAATATAATGGTTGGAAGCGGTGCAAAAGTTCTTGGACCTATAACAATCGGTGACAACTGTAAAATTGCCGCAAATGCGGTTGTTTTAAAGGACGTTCCGCCTGATTCAACGGCGGTGGGCGTTCCTGCAAAAGTAGTTAAGCAGAACGGAGTTAAAGTTGAGTGCAATTGTAGTTATCAGCTTGATCAGATACACATTCCCGACCCCGTTCAGCAGAAAATAACGCAGCTTGAAAGTGAAATAGCAAAGCTTAAACATACAGCTGCAAAAAACAGATATGATGATTCAGAAAGGATAGAATAAAAATGCTGGTTTATAACACAATGACAAGAAAAAAACAGGAACTTGTTCCTCTTGATGGAAAAGAAATAAAAATATATGCGTGCGGTCCTACTGTATACAACTATATACACATAGGAAATGCAAGACCTATTTGTGCTTTTGATGTTTTAAGAAGATATTTAAAGTACAGAGGTTTCAATGTCAAGTATGTTCAGAACTTTACAGATGTTGATGATAAAATAATCAAAAAGGCAAATGAAGAAGGAGTTTCAGCATCAGAAATTTCCGAAAGATACATTGCCGAATATAAAAAAGATGCTCATGGTCTTAATGTTATGGACGCTGATGTTCACCCAAAAGTAACAGAAAATATGGATATAATCATAGACTTCATAAAGACACTTATCGAAAAGGGTCATGCATATGAAGCACAGGGAGATGTTTATTTCAGAACACTCAGCTTTAAAGATTACGGCAAACTTTCAGGTATGCCTATTGAAGACCTTCAGGCAGGTGCAAGAATTGACGTAAACGACATAAAGGAAGATCCGCTTGATTTTGCACTTTGGAAAGCTGCAAAGCCTGGTGAACCTTACTGGGATTCACCATGGGGTAAAGGCAGACCGGGCTGGCATATTGAATGCAGTGCTATGTCAAAGCAGTATCTTGCTGAAACAATCGATCTTCACTGCGGCGGTCAGGATCTTATTTTCCCACATCACGAAAACGAAATAGCACAGAGTGAAGCAGCATCAGGAAAAGTTTTCTCAAAATGCTGGATGCACAACGGTTATATAAACATAGACAATAAAAAAATGTCTAAATCACTTGGCAACTTCTTTACAGTGCGTGAAGTTGCTGAAAAGTATGGATATGAAGTTATAAGATACCTTATGGTTCAGGCTTACTACAGAAGTCCTATCAACTACAGCAAAGAACTTCTCGATGCTTGCAAAACTTCTCTTGAAAGACTTTATCAGTGCAGAGAAACACTCGACAGAGCAATTGAAAATGCAGGCGAAGGTGTATATAGTGAAGAAGCTGAAAAGAGTTTTAAAACTTGCAAAGAAAAGTTTATTGAAGCAATGGACGATGACCTTAACACAGCCGATGCAGTTTCTGCAATATTTGAACTTGTCCGTGAACTCAACATTATGAGCAGTAATAAAGAAAGTTCAAAGAAACAGCTTGAACAGGGCAGAGATTTATTTGATGAACTTACAGATGTTCTTGGAATTTTATACAATAAAAAAGAAAAGAACGAAATTCCTCAGGAAATTCTTGACCTTGTTGAAGAAAGAAAGGCTGCAAGAAAAGCAAAGGACTTTGCCAAGGCAGATGAAATTCGTGATAAAATAACTCAGCTTGGATACAGTGTAAAAGAAACAAGACAGGGTGTTGAAGTAACAAAACTCTGATTCTGAAAGGGTGTAAAATGTATTACAAGAAAAAATCAAAGGCAAGAATACTTATACCGATAATAGTTATACTGGCACTTATTTCAATTGCGTGGTTTGCATATTCGGTTTATATGAGCCGTTCAACAAGAAATGTTCTTGATATGGATACACTTGAACTTGTTCAGCTTGAGGACGTTAAAGACGGCGACCCGATATGTATAATTCACACATCAGAGGGCGATATTTCGGCTGTTTTATATCCTGAATATGCTCCTGAAACGGTTAAAAATTTTACAGAACTTGCCGAAAGCGGTTACTATGACAATACCTATATATATAATATTGTTGAAAATACCTATTTTGCGGCAGGTTCACCTAATAAAAGCGGTGCTGTTGATATAAATAAAGACAGCGGAAACGAAGAAATTCCACTTGAATATTCTCAGAATTTATGGCCTTTCAGAGGTGCAATATATTCGTGTACGACTAAAGTTGAAAAAGGATTTTTCAAAACGCTTTTAAATCAGGCTGAAAGATTCGGAGGAAGTCGTTTTGGAGTATGCAATTCAATTGAAATGACAGATGAAGTTAAAAAATCGCTTACTTCTGAAAGTTCAAAAGAAGAAATAGGCAAAGCTTTTGCAGAAAAAGGCGGTATTCCGAATTTTTCTCAGCAGATGACAATTTTTGCCCAGACTTATGACGGATTTGATGTTATTGATAAGATTACATCTGAAATTACTGAAAGCGAAACAAATTATAATGGTTACTATCAGCCAAAAGATGATTTAAGAATTTTAAACATAGAAATTTCGGAGTATAAGTCGGAAAATAAATAACTTTGTTTTATTATGTCTTAATTTAAATGATATATATGTTGCATAAATTGCAAAAAAATATGCATTGAACATAGTAAATTTATGCTATAATTACCAAAATAGAATAATTTGGCTGCGTTTATACTTTACAAATTTATATTGTAGGTGTATAATATAAAGGATATGATAAAAAATATTGTAGGTTAAACTTATAAAATTATGTCTTGTCTTATTTTTACTACACTGAAGACAAAGGAGTTTTAACATATGAAAAAAGCAATAATTGCGGCAGTTTCATGCATTGCAGCAGGTGCAATGCTTATGACAGGCTGTTCAAAATCTGATAAAAACAAGGGTTCATCAGATGATACATCTTCTGTAATGAACTACACAGCACCGGAAGAGGGAGAAGACATTGTTGTTATCTCTGTTAAGGATTACGGTGATATAAAAATAAAACTTTTCGATGACCTTATGCCAAAGGCGTGCGAAAACTTTAAAACTCACGCAAGTGACGGATATTATGATAATCTTATTTTCCACCGTGTAATAGATGACTTTATGATTCAGGGCGGCGATCCGCTCGGAACAGGTACAGGCGGTGAAAGTATCTGGGGCGGAAGTTTTGACGGCGGCACAAGTGATAAGCTTCTTCATCTTACAGGTGCGGTTGCATATGCAAACAGTGGTTCAACTGCAACAGACGGAAGCCAGTTCTATATAGTAACAGGCTATCAGTCGGAAGAACTTACAGATGAAGTTATGTCAAGTATTTCTACTTCCTATGGAAAAGAATTTTCAGATGAAGAAAAGAAACTTTATCAGGAATACGGCGGAAGTCCGTTCCTTGACGGCAATTACACAGTTTTCGGTCAGGTTATTGACGGACTTGATGTTGCGTATAAAATTGCCGCAACAACAGAAAAAGACAGCAATGACAAACCTGACACAGATATTGTGATGTCAAGTGTTTCTGTTGAAAAATACGACGGTTCAGAAATTAGATGGTACAAATCTGATTACGACGATATTGACAAGTAGTTTTTGCACATAAATAGTCTGAATTTGCATATTTAGAGAGACAACAATATATCTGTGCATCAAGAGATAAAAAAGTGCAGATATAAATATAAAGAACAAAATACGGATTGCAAAGACTTTCCGAAAAGGAGAAGAATATTTTGGATAAATACGTGATACACGGTGGAAGAAAACTCGTCGGTGAAGTCGAGATAAGCGGTGCAAAAAATGCCGCAGTTGCTTTGATTCCTGCCGTTATACTTTGTGACGAACCTTGTATACTGGAAAATGTTCCAGATATAAGTGATGTTTCAATATGTTTTAAAATACTTCGTGAAATGGGTGCTGAAGTTGAAGAACTTGGCAACAGCACATTTAAAATATCAACAGAAAACATAAAAAATTGCTGTGTTCCATATGAAAGTGCAAGAAAAATGAGGGCTTCTTATTATTTTCTTGGTGCACTCCTTGGCAAATATGGCAAGGCAAGAGTATCAATGCCGGGTGGCTGCCCTCTTGGCGACAGACCGATTGACCAGCACCTTAAAGCGTTTGCATGTCTTGGTGCAAAATGCCGACTTGACCACGGAATGGTTGACCTTACATCAGATGAATTAAAGGGTAACCAGATATTCCTCGATGTCGTTTCTGTTGGTGCAACAATGAACGCAATTCTTGCGGCAGTTCGTGCAAAAGGTTTAACAGTAATTGAAAATGCTGCAAAAGAACCTCACATAGTTGACCTTGCGAATTTCCTTAATTCAATGGGTGCAGATATTATGGGTGCAGGAACTGACGTTATAAAAATACATGGTGTTGATTATCTTCACTCAGCAACATATTCGGTTATTCCTGACCAGATTGAAGCGGGTACATTTATGTGTGCGGCAGCTGCAACAGGTGGAGATATAATAGTTAAAAATGTTATCCCGAAACACCTTGAGTCAATAACAAATAAACTAAGAAAAATCGGTGTAAATATTGAAGAATTCGATGACAGTCTTCATGTGTGGGTTGATGGTCCTCTTGTTAAAACAAATGTTAAAACAATGCCTCACCCTGGATTCCCGACTGATATGCAGCCTCAGATAACAACCGTTTTAACTCTTGCAGAAGGAACAAGTATAGTAACTGAAGGCGTATGGGAACAGCGTTTCAGATATGTTGACGAACTTCGCAGAATGGGTGCGGATATTTCGGTTGACGGAAAAGTTGCCGTTGTTGAAGGCGGAGTAAAGCTTATGGGTGCTCCTGTAAAAGCTTGTGACCTCAGAGCAGGTGCAGCTCTTATAATTGCAGGTCTTGCAGCAACAGGCATAACAGAAATAGAGGATATTTTCCATATCGAAAGAGGATATGGTTCAATTGAATTAAAGCTTCAGAAGCTTGGTGCGGACATCAAGAAAGTAAGCGTTCCTGATGTTGCGGCAGTTCCTCAGCAGAAAAAAGCACTTTAAAAATGAATTTCAGAGTTATTGTTCCGGGCAGACTTAAAGAAAAATATTTAAGAGATGCCTGTGCTGAATATGAAAAAAGACTGTCGGCTTTTGGAAAAACAGAAATATGCACATTTGAACCATATAAACTTCCTGATTCGCCGTCAGAAAAAGAAATTGAAAATGCACTTGAAATTGAGTCAGGTGCAATAGAAAAATACCTTAAAGGTTATGTAGTTACCCTTTGCATAGAGGGTAAAAAAATAAGCAGTGAAAAACTTGCTGAAAAAATAAAAAGCTGCGGAATAGAAGGAAACAGCACAATATCATTTGTTATAGGTTCTTCTTACGGACTTTCTGAAAAGGTAAAAAAAGCATCAGATTTTCAGATGTCGATGTCGGAAATGACATTTCCGCATCAGCTTGCAAGAGTTATGCTACTTGAACAGATATATCGTGCAAATATGATTCTTTCCGGCAGAAAATATCATAAATAAGGTGATAAAAATGAAACATACAGCTATGACTATATCGTATGTTGTTGGAGATAGTCTTTATCTTAATATTACAAATGCCTGTCCTTGCAGTTGTGTTTTCTGCATAAGAAACAACGGCGATGGTGCTTATGATTCAGACCCGCTTTGGCTTGAACATATGCCTACATTGACAGAAATAAAAAATGATATTAAAAAAAGAAATCTTTCAGAATACAAAGAAATTGTATTTTGCGGATACGGCGAACCTACAAGCCGTTTCGATACTTTGCTTGATGTATGTGATTTTCTTAAAAAACAGCCTGATTGTCCGCCTGTACGTTTAAACACAAACGGACTTACAGACCTTATGACAAAGAAAAACACACCCCCAATGCTTAAAGGCAGAATAGATGCTGTTTCGGTAAGCCTTAATGCAGGTGATTTTGAAACATATGGCAGGGTAACACGTCCTAATTTTGACTATGAAACTGCATACAATGCAGTTTGCAAATACATTAAAGACTGTAAAGAATATATTCCGTCTGTGACAACAACTCTTGTTGATGTTATAACAGCGGATGAAATAGAAAAAGCCAAGGAAAAAGCAAAAGAACTCGGAGTAACACTCAGAGTCCGTGCATATGAACATTGATTTTTGATGTGGCAGAAAATTAAAAAGGGGATGTTTTCACACCCCTTTTTTTCAATATAACGCAACGATTAAAAATTATAATGCTTCTGTAATTTCATCATCTGAATCTGAACTTTCATCTTCTGAAACAATTTCTTCTGTTTTTTCAGGTTCAGTCTTTTCAGGAGTGTCCATAACGACAACATCGCCGTCAGCAACAACGTCTTCGTCGTCACTTAAAGTAAATTCTGTTTCGTCATCATCATCTGAATCAGAATCTTCTTTTTCTTCAATTGGTTCAACTCCTGCGGCATCTCTTTCACTTTCAATTCTTGCTTTCTTTTCTTTAGCTTTTGCAATAACAGCTATCATTGTACCGGCTGCTGCAACAACACCTGCAATAACTGTTGCAAAAATCAAATTCTGTTTTTTCATTACTTCGACACTACTTTCTCCGCATATAAATTTTTCAACGATTCTGCCTGCGGTACAAAATCTTTATGCTGTTATTATAACACATTTTTTAAACAAATGCAAGTATTTTTATAAAAAATTGAAGAAATTATACTAATATCGTATATCTGACTATAAACAAACATTTTAAGATATATATGGGTATTATTTTATATAAAAGGAAATTTTAAAATGGTTATTTATCTTGATAATGCTGCCACAACAAAGCCTTGCGATGCAGCTATAAAAGCACTTAACGAGTGTTTAACAGAAAATTTCGGTAATCCGTCGTCACTGCATACACTTGGACTGAATGCACAGAAAACAGTTGAAAAAAGCAGACGCAGCATAGCTTTGGCACTTGGCTGCGACACTTCCGAAATAACTTTTACATCTTGTGCAACGGAAAGCACAAACACAGTATTAAAAGGTGCAGCACTGAAATATGGAAAAAGAAAAAAGAAAATAATAACATCGTCTGTTGAACATTCATCTGTAAGGGAATGTATGAAATATTTATCTGAAAACGGCTTTGAAATAGTTTATATAAGTCCGAGAGAGGACGGACTTTTTTATGCAGAAGATTTTATAAATGCAGCAGATGAAAATACTTGTCTTGTAAGTATGATGCTTGTAAACAATGAAAACGGCTGTATACTTCCTGTCGGAAAAACTTTTAAAACTTTAAAACGCAGATACCCTGATATAATATGTCATTGCGATGCTGTTCAGGGATTTATGAAAATACCTGTTAAAATAAGGGAATTATCCTGCGATTTGCTTTCGCTTTCAGCACATAAAATATATGCACCAAAGGGAATAGGTGTTATGTACATAAAAAAAGGCATTATAATACACCCTCTTTTGCTTGGCGGCGGTCAGGAAAACAAGCAGAGAAGCGGAACAGAAAGCGTTCCTCTTATTGCGGCATTTGGTGCGGCGGTTGATTTTCTTTCGCCGATTATGAAAAATAATCTTGAACATTACGAAAATTTAAGAAAACATCTCACAGAAAAACTTTCTGAAAACAAGAATATAAAAATAAATTATGATAAGGGTGTTCCTTATATAATGAGCATTTCAGTTCCGGGAATAAGATCTGAAATAATGCTGCATACACTTGAAAAAAGTGAGATTTATGTTTCAAGCGGTTCAGCTTGTTCAAAAGGAAAATCAAGCGGAGTACTTGAAGAATTTGGTGCAGATGCCGTAACAGCCGACAGCACTTTAAGACTTAGTTTTTCATATGAAACAACAACAGAAATGCTTGATATATTTGCAGAAAAATTATTTGAAGCACAGAAAACACTGTCATTGGTTATAAATAAAAAATAAAAGGAGTTTAAAATGGCAAAACAGATAATACTTGTTAAATACGGTGAAATGGCACTAAAAGGACTTAACAAAAATTCTTTTGAAACAGTCCTTATTAAAAATATCAGAAGAAGACTTAAAACAATAGGCAATTTTTCATATGTTTCAGCACAGTCAACACTTCGAGTTGAACCTCTTGATGAAGATATTGACCTTGATGAAGTTATGGAAGTTTTGCAGAAAATTTTTGGTATAGCGGCACTTTGCAGATGTTATGTTTGTGAAAAAGATTTTGAGGACATCAAGGCAAAAAGTATTGAATGTCTTGGGGATATTCTCGAAACAGCAAGAACTTTTAAGGTAGTTGCAAAACGTGCAGATAAACATTTCCCTATGAAATCACCTGAAATATGTATGCAGCTTGGCGGTGCATTACTTGAAGCATTCAACAACCTTTCTGTTGATGTTAAAAATCCTGAGGTTACTGTTTCAGTTGAAATTCGTGATACAAAAGCATATATTCACGCTGAAAATATCAAGGGTGCAGGCGGTTTGCCTGTTGGTACAAGCGGAAATGCACTTTTACTTCTCTCAGGCGGTATAGACAGCCCTGTTGCAGGCTATATGATGGCAAAAAGAGGTGTCCATATTTCAGCAATTCACTATGTAAGCCCTCCATACACATCAGACAGAGCAAGACTTAAAGTTGAACAGCTTTGCGACAAAATGACTCCATATTGCGGAAATATATCATTTTTCTGCGTGCCTTTTACAGAAATTCAGGAAGCAATAAGAGATAATTGTCCTGAAGATTATTTCACAATTATAATGAGAAGACTTATGGTTGAAATTGCTTTAAGAATTGCAGAAAAAGAAAAATGCCTTGCACTTGTAACAGGTGAAAGCGTCGGACAGGTTGCAAGCCAGACAATGGAAGCAATAGCTTGCACAGATGCGGTTTCAAATATACCTGTTTTCAGACCTGTTATAGGTATGGATAAAACTGAAATAATTGAAATTGCAAGAAAAATCGATACATTTGATATATCTGTTCAGCCGTATGAAGATTGCTGCACAGTATTTACGCCACGTCACCCGAAAGTTCACCCTGAATTTCAGAAAGTTGTTGATGCACAGAATTGTTTTGATTTTTCAGCACTTGTTGATAAAGCAGTTGCAGAAACAGAACTTAAAATATTTAAAGTGGGGCAGAATAATTTTGACTAAAATAAAAAACTTGTCGATAAATCCACATACAAATTGGGATTTCTTAAAATCAGGTGAAATTTCAGACAAATCTCTTGACAAAACGGTGCAGAATGTTGTACAATATCTAAAAGAGAAAAATATGAAAATAGCCACAGCCGAAAGCTGTACAGGCGGATTACTTTCATTTAAAATAACAAGTGTTTCGGGTTCGTCAGAAGTTTTTGATGTTGGTGTATGTACTTATGCATCAGAAATGAAAACAAAAATTCTTGGTGTTTCTCCTGAAACAATAAATAAATATAATGTAGTTAGCTGTGAAACGGCTGCCAAGATGGCAGACGGACTTTTAAAACTTTCCAACGCAGATATTAATGTTTCTGTTACGGGCGTTGCAGGGCCGTCAGGCGGCACAGAGGAGATACCTGTCGGAACAGTATGCTTTGGTTTTGCAGTTAAAAATAAAAAAGACAAAGAAGAAATCATATATACATTAAAAGTAAATTTTTCAGAATATGGTTTTAAAAATCGTGAGGCAGTCAGAAAAGCTGCTGCCTGCACATCATTTTGCATGGTTTATGAAATATTGAGCGGAGTAATAGATGAGTGAAAACAAACCACAGGTAAGAAAAATAAAATTAAAAGCCAAAAAGGCAGTACCTGATAATAATAAATCTGGAGAAAAAGGCAAAAAGTTAGAACAACGTGAAATAACAATTCAGATACCGAATGAAAAAAGAATAGATAATAAAGAAACTGAAAATACTGTAAAGGAAATATATGATGACGAAAAAACGCCCCATTATGTATTTAAAAGCAGCGAAAAGTTTTCAAAAGATAAGGTCATAAAAACCAAAAAACAGAAAAAAAAGAGTATTTTGTCTATTTTATTTCCTTCAAAAGGCGATAGTGCAGGAGAGATAATCAGAAAAATTATTTTTATTATTTCTTTTGCAGTTATGGTTGTCTGTCTTGCTTTTGTTATTCAGTACCTTGTTGAAAATTATCAGAATGAAAAAAGAAATACATATCTTGAAACGGTTTATCGTTCTTCTTTAAGCGTTTCAAACCCGTCATCAAGACTTGATTCAAATATATCGGCGGAAAATGAAAATTATTATACACTTATAGCAGGTGCTTCAAAGCTTCTTGAAATAAATCAGGACGTTGCAGGATATATATCAATACCCGACACAGGCATAGATTATCCGCTTATGCAGGGAAAAAATGATAATGACGAATATCTGAAAACCGATATATATGGAAATAATTTAAGGGCAGGTTCAATTTTCCTTGATTACAGAAATGTTTTTGATGAAGTTGAAAATGGCAGACCTGTAAAAGAAAATTCAGATTGCCTTGTGATTTATGGTCACAATATGCGTGATGAATCGATGTTTGGCAAACTGAAATATTATAAAACAGACGAAAATTATTATTCAAAACACCCTGTTATCGAACTTAACTCAAATTATCGTCAGTATAAATATAAAATCTTTGGAATTTTTATAAGTGACCCTGATGATAATACAGATACTTTTTTCGATTACTGGAATACACTTGATTTTCAGGATAAAGAACAGTATTTTGATTTTATAAATGAAATAAAAAGAAGAACAATAGTAAATACAAATGTTGATATGGAATATGGCGATAAAATTCTGCTACTTTCAACTTGCAATAATGCAGTAAAGGACGGCAGACTTGTTGTTGCCGCAAGACTTGTCCGTGATGGCGAAGATGAATTTGCAGGAACTGAAAACAGTTCCGTAAATGAAAATGCAAAAATGCCTTCTTCATATTATGGTTCAAAGAAAAATACATATGATGAAAGCAAATTCGTTCCGTATGAAGAAAAATAAAACGGACATAAGCAGCATATAATAATATGTGAACGATGCCGATAGGCATTTAAATAAAACACTAACGGAGGTAATAGTTATGGCATTCGTAGACAAATTTAAAAAAGTTACAAATGAAGCGGCAAATTCAGTTGGAAAGTTTGCTTCAAATGTTGCTGACTCATCAAAGAAATTAGCAGAAAAACAGAAACTCAAGAGCAAGATAAGAAATGAAGAATCAATAATAAACGGTATTTATCTCACACTTGGAAAAATCTGTTTTGAATCAAACGGCGAAGCATCAAAAGAAGCATACGAACAGCATATAGCCGACATAAAAACTCATCTTGCAGAAATTGAAAGTCTTAATGCAAGAATTGCAGCTGTTGACGGTGTTGGAGTTTGTTCAAACTGCGGTGCACAGATAGGTTCAAATGTGAAGTTCTGTTCAGCTTGCGGTACAGCTAATGCAAATTATGTTGCACCTGATGAAAAAAAAGAAGAAACAGCAGCACCTGTTGAGGCAGAACCGGTTGAACATTCAGAAAATAGTGACGCAGATGTTTATGTTGGTTCAGAAGATGAAAACTAATCAACTATAAATAGTTAACAAAAAAATTCCCCTTTCAGTTTGAAAGGGGAATTTTTCATTATGTAACCTATAAAGAAAGAATCGTAAAGTTAATTTTTTAAAATCAAATAGTATGATTTTAAGTCAGGATAAAACAGTTTGTTTCTGATATGAACGAATAAAGTCTACAAAATCTCTTTTCGGAAGGGGTTTTGAAAAATAATAACCTTGGATATAATCACAGTTGAGATTTTTAAAATAAATAAGAACATCTTCTGTTTCAACACCTTCAACAACGATATGTACACCAAGAGATTTGAGCATTTTAACAGTGTTTTCAAGAATAATATTCATCTTCGGATTATCTTTAAGGCTTGTAAAACTTTTATCAAGCTTTATTATGCTAAACGGAAGGGAAGCAATTCGTTCCATATTTGAATAGCCTGTGCCATAGTCATCAAGAGAAAAAGTGATTTTTGAATCAACAAGTTCTTCTATGTTTTTCACAAGTATTTTACTGTCGTATGATGCGGCAGTTTCTGTTATTTCAAGGTTTATTTTTGAAGGTTCGATATTATGATTTTCAATTATGTTAATGACAACATCTTTAAGGTTTTTCTGCATACACTGTACAACAGAAAGATTTACTTCAATATAATCAATACCAAGTTTTTCAAAGTCATCAGACTTAATAAATTCACAAACTTTATCAAGAACATATTCGCCGATTTTATTTATAGAACCGCTTTTTTCTGCACATGGAATAAATAAATCAGGCGGAATAAATCCAAATTCTTTTGTATTAAGTCTTATAAGGGCTTCAGCCGAATTAAAACCACTCTTTTTAAATGAGTATATAGGCTGATAGTAAACTTCAAACTTGTTGTTAACAAGTGCATCATCAATTATTTCATCGATATTCTGTAGAATGTCGTATCTTTTTTTATCGAAAATATCTTTTGCAAGATGAACACTGTTATCATAAGCAATTCTTTTATGAAATTCAGTACCAAAATTCATAAGCGAAGCAAAATCATCAATATCTTCAGGGCATTTTGTAATACATATGCAAGGTATAATATCAATATTTTTTACACTTATTCCAACACCTGCAAGAAGCCTTGTTCTTATTCTGTCAGCGACTTCAACCGCTCTTTTGTCTTTGTCATTATAAAAAATTATTCTGTATTTTCCCGAACCAAGGAAGTAAATATCAACATCAATTCTGAATGAATTACACACGTCAACAAGAACATCAGCAATATCTTTTGAAAGAATATTGGCTCTGTCAAACCCCATAATCTTTCTGAGTGTATTGTAATTTGCAATATTAAGCATAAGAATTTGCAACTTGCGTTTCATTGCAAAATTCCTCTTCATATCATCAGCGTATGCGTTGATTTTTTTCAGAGAAGTTGTTGTATCAATTATATTTTCAGGTCGAACAATTGTTGCAAGTGCAATCATCAGGCATAATGCAAAAATGAATCCGTCAATTCTTATGTTTTGGAAAAATGCTTGTATAACAACTGAACTTACAATAAGTGCAAAGATTATAGAGTAAGCAACAAACTGAATTTTAGAAAGTTGCTTTCTGTTGTATATTGTGTAAATCATTGAAAAGATAAGATATATAGCAGAAGGTGCATAGACTAAAAAAAAGAGAGGTCTAACATGAATAGATAAGGAAGTTGTTGTATATGCAAATCCAAATTTCAAATTAAGTGCAAGTGCAATTATCTGAAGAAAATAAGGAATGCAATGAATCCTCCTTGATTTACTGTCAAATTTTGTCCAGCCACCAAAAAGTGTTACTGTAAAAACGCAGAAATAAAGCGAAATATGAAAGTAAAACATTATATTTATTGAAAAAATAACGTTAAACCAGAAAGGTGAAAGCGAAAAATGAGAATTATGTGCATGCATGTATGCTATGTCAGAAATATTCATAACAAGTATAAGATATGCAAAATACAAGTATACCTTATTTAAAGCACCTCTTGTCATTTTTCTTACATAAGTAGTTACTATTATAACCAGTAGTAACGCAATAGAACAATAATTAAAAATATTGTATCCTGACATTGTATAATCATTTGCTGCAAACATATAAACTCCTTACCTTTCTTATCCTACACCTTTTTTCGACAAATAATACCATGATATATTATAACATAAAAAAATAATTATTGCAATATACAAAATAACCAAACAAAAAAAAAATAGTGTATTTTGCCAAAGCTGAATATATCTATAAAAAATGGAGGTTGAATTTTCAACCTCCATTGGTTAAAGAACCACTATATTAAATTAAGCATTTGCCTTTTTGTTTTTGCCACGCTGCTTCCATACAATCCAAAGCTGAGGTGCAAGACATACTGAAGAATATGTACCTGAAATAAGACCAAAGCAAAGTGGAAGTGAGAAGCTGAGAATGCTTGTAAGACCCATTACTGCTGCAACGATAGAAATTATTACCATACAGCCTACAGTTGTTATAGAAGTTCTGAGAGAACGTCTGAGACACTGTGAGTTTGAAACATCAACGAGTTCTTCAAACGGTGTGTTAGGATAAAGCTTCTTGTTTTCTCTTATTCTGTCGTAGATAACCATTGTATCGTTTACAGAGTAACCGAAGATTGTAAGAAGTACCGCCATAAAGTTTGCGTCGATGTCGAATCCCATAAGTACGAAAGCACCGTATGAAACGATTATGTCGTGGAGAAGTGCAATAATTGCAAATACACCGGCTGACCAACCGCTTATAACTCTGAATCTGATAGCTGTGTAAATTGTAAGAATTACAGCTGCAAATACAAGAGCTATTAAACATTTAATAAAGAAGTCACGTCCGTTTGCAGCGTCAACTGCGTTTGAGTCGAGAAGCTGAACATCTGAATCAGGATATTTTTCTTTAAGTTTTGTTGTAAGTTCAGACTGTGCATCATCTGAAATACCTTTTTTAGAAGATATTGAAATACTTACAGAATTTTTATCTGAGCTGAGGTCGTCACCTGCCTGAACAGTTACAAGTCCGTCTGTAACGCTTTCAACGAGTGACTTAACTTCCGCTTCATCAATTGTACCTTCATATGTATAAGTCAATATTGAACCGCCCTTGTATTCAATATCCATATCAACACCTGTGAATGTTGAAAGAATTGAAACAGCAACAAGTATTATTGAGATAATGAAGAATAATTTTCTGTGTTTTGAAAAGTTATAAACTTTACATAAAGCAGAATCTCTTAATGTTTTGCTTTTTGTTGTTTTATTACTTGGCATCTTCTTCACTCTCCTTTACTGATTTGCTTTTCTTGACTTTTGCATATAAACCAGGTTTCTGGAAACACTTGAAACTTGAAAGTGACATAACCATAAGTCTTGTTGCAACAACACCCATAATAAGGTTAAGGATAACACCAACCATAAGAGTGTAGCCGAATGAATAAATTTCGCTGTTTGTTGTTGAGCTTAAGCTGAAGAATAAGAAGTGGAGAAGCTTTGCAAATACGCTTGAAGGAACACCAAATGTACCCATAAGAACAATTGCAATAAGAATTGTTGTTAAGTTACCATCGATAATGGCTGAAAGTGCATTTGAATAACCTTTTTTAAGTGAAAGTGCAAGGCTGTTGCCGACTGTAAGTTCTTCTCTGATACGTTCGTTTGTGATGATGTTTGCGTCAACACCCATACCTATTGCAAGGATAATACCTGCGATACCAGGAATTGTGAGAGTGCTGCTTGACATAAATCCGAACCATCCTGAAATACAAGCAAGAGTACCTGCAACCTGACCAACAAGTGCAATTACTGAAACAAAACCAGGTAAACGATAAAGAACAATCATATAAATTGCAATAAGAACAAGTGCAATCATACCTGCAATTATCATTGCCTGAAGTGCATTTGCACCCATTGAAGGAGAAATTGTTTTAAAGCTTGTTGTTTCGAGTGAGAATGGAAGAGCACCTGAATTTATCTGGTCTGCAAGTTTCTTTGCAGTGTCATATGTAAAGTTGCCTTCGATAACACATTTACCATCTGAAATAACTGAATTTACAGAAGGAGCAGAAATCATTTCGTTATCCATCCAGATTGAAATAGAACCCTTTGATGAATAAAGCTGAGAAGTTGCATTTGCAAATGCTTCAGTTCCGTCGCTGTCGAATTCAAGAGAAACAACCCATTTACGTTCGCCTGTTGAGCTGTCCTGTTCAGTTGCAGTTGTTGCCTTTTTAACATTTGCACCTGTAAGAATTGTGTCACCTGATGGAACAGTGTTTCCATCTGCATCTGTTGTTGATTCTGAACCATAATGGAATGAAAGTTCAGCCATATCACCAAGTTCCTTAACAGCAGATTCAGGGTCAAAATCTGATTCGCCCGCCTGCCATGGGAAACGTACAATTATACGGTTACTGTTGTAATCCATATAAGTTTCGCTGTCGCTGATGTTTAAACTTGAAAGTCTGAGTTTAATGACTTCAAGGGCAGCGTCCATTTGTTCTTCTGTTGCGTCCTGACCATTTTCCGGTTCAAAAGTAACATCAACACCGCCTTGGATGTCGATACCAAGACGAATATCACCAACACCGTTGATGATAGTTGATTTCTTATCTGCATACTGATAAGAAACGCCTGAAACTGTTGAAACGGTAAAAAGGATAATAAAGATCGCTACTATGAAGAAAACTACTTTTTTTCCTTTTTTCACAGTTATGCCTCCTAAGTTTACTTTGTCTTTATGCCGATTACTGTGACGTTCGACAATACCTTATAATTATATAACACATTGACTAATAAGTCAAGAGTTTTTGAAAAAGTTGTACAATTTTTTCGGTAAAAAAACTGAATATATCGTTTGTTTATTTGCATTTTTGTATTTTTTTAAGTCTTTTTATAAATATTGCATTAAAATCAAGACGCATTACAACGTTTTAACAGCAATTGATGTATAATTATCAAGGTTTTTGTCGTTTTTCTTTTCAGAAACTGTTTTACACATATTTTTTTGCCATTCTGACGCTTTTTCAAATGAATTTAAAGAATATTCCATTTGATTTTCCACAACATTTTCCCAGAAGCCGTCTGTGCATAAAAGAAAAGCATCACCTTTTTTATATTGCATAACATCTGAAATTGTATAATCAAAACTGTTTCCCTCTATGCCGAGGACTTTAACAATTTTATTTCTTTCAGGGTGATTTCTTATTTCATCTTCTGTTATTTCTCCGTTTTCAACCAAAAGCTGCGGAATGGAGTGGTCTTTTGAACGGAGAAAAGCTTTTCCCTGTTTAAAATAATATACTCTTGAGTCGCCTATGTATCCGAATTGAAAATGAGTGTCATCTGCAACAAGAACAGCGGCAGTTGTGAGCATAGACATACTGTCTTTCATATTTTTTTTCTTTTCAACAAGTTCTTTTTGTGCTTTTTCAATTGAATATGAAATGAAATTTTCGTCGATATTTTCTGTTTTAAGAAAACTGTTTACAATGTTGTCCGTCACAAAAGATGACGCAATATCTCCTTTTCCGTGTCCGCCGAGTCCGTCGGCAACAACAAAAAGATAAAGTCCGTCTTTACGCTGAACAGCTGCGGCAGAATCTTCGTTTACTTTTCTTCCGCCTTTATCCGTACTTATTGAATAATCAAACATACTTTTCATACCTTTCTTTTTAAAAAAATTAGGAAGCGGCGTGTCGCTGCTTCAATGAGGAATGAGGA
>JALEJO010000011.1 GCA_022769365.1 Oscillospiraceae bacterium
TATAGGTTAACCACACCCCCTACACCATAGGGTGTTTGAAACTTCATAGGTTCGTTAAGACAGTCATTACAAATTTCTGAGTTAACCACACCCCCTACACCATAGGGTGTTTGAAACAAACGGCGACGCCTCGAACATCGAAGACAGTTTAAGGTTAACCACACCCCCTACACCATAGGGTGTTTGAAACTTGCTATTGAATCTTACCTCATCTTCTATTAAAGGTTAACCACACCCCCTACACCATAGGGTGTTTGAAACAGCAAATTTTTACTTTAGTAAGTAATTTTTTTATACTAAAAATGCCTCCTGTTTTGATATTATTAAGTAGTATCAAAACAGGAGGTTTTTACATGAACTTATATATTACTGAACCTAAAACAAAGATAAGCACCGAAAACAATAAACTTATAATAAACAGAGAAAATGAGGTAAATAAAATACCAATCGGACAAATTGAAAATCTATCCATTCATCAATCTGTCCAAATAACATCTCAAACAATTTGTAAACTCAGCAAAGAAGGAATTAACATATCTTGGATATCATGCGGTGATATAATTTGTCAGACAGGCATTTATAACGCCCGGACGATAGAAAAAATAAAAAAACAATTTGATGTTTTAAATAATAAAAAACTAATTTTAAAACTTGCTTCCAAAAACATTTCTTGCAAAATCAATAACCAACTTACATATATAAATTTTAAAGAAAAAAACAAAAAATATAACACAAAAAAAGCATTATCAACAGATGAATTACTTGGAATTGAAGGAGCAGCAGCATCTTTTTATTTTAAAAATTTAAGCAAAAATTTTCCTCTTGAATACCAATTTAAAAGCAGAGAAAAACATCCTCCAACAGATCCTGTAAATGCAGTTCTAAGCTATTTATATGCACTGCTGTATAAAGAATTTACGATAAAAATAAATAATTATGGTCTTAATCCTGCAATTGGCTTTTTCCATAAAGTAAAAAATGGGCATTATTCATTAAGTTCAGACCTTATGGAATCATTTAGAGTTGAAATGTGTGATAAAATTGCAGTAAAATTATTCAATGACGGTTTTGATGAAAATAGTTTTTCCTATGAAGACTCAAAAGTTAAAATATCTAATCAAGTAAGGAAGATGTTAATAACAGAATTTCACAGAAAGCTTGATGAATACTATATTACTTCTAATGGATTTGCCAATAATTTCAATGGATCTATGGATGAAGTGATACATTCTTATATAGCAGCAATTGAAAAGCAAGATGCAAAATTATTTAAAGCATTTAAAAGTTAGGAGATATATTTAGTATGAATAAAAAACTATATCTTATAATATACGATATTACAGACAATAAAAGAAGACGCAAAGTATCAAAAATACTTGAAAAGTACGGAATAAGAATACAATTCTCAGCATTTGAATGCGAGTTAAATGAGCAAAAGAAAAAAAGAATAATCAGTCTATTTGAAAAAATTATAAAAAAGGATGATTCAATAAGAATATACAACCTTGCAAAAGATATCTATATCGTGAATAAAGGACAGAGAGAATTATTTTTTTCGGATAATTTATGCATAATATAAAAAATACACACCTCACAACTAGCTGAGGTGTGTTTTTTATATTATATGAATTAATTTTAAAAATCAAGAAGAACTCTTTCATCGCAGAATTCACATTCAAGAAGTGAAGAATCCTTGTTTCCTCTGAAGCTCTTTGGAAGATAGGATTCGTGATTTGTTACACAGTTCGGATTTTTACATACAACACCCTTATGAACTTTTCCTGTAAGAAGAGGATATTTCGGATTTTCTTTTGTAAGGAGTGTTATAATCAAAGCCATTCTTGCATAAACGCCATATTTTGCCTGTGTAAAATACATTGCTCTCGGGTCTTTATCAACATCAACTGTTATTTCATCGACTCTTGGAAGCGGATGCATTACAATAAGTGAATCTTTTGCCTTTGAAATTTTCTTTGTATCAAGGACATATGTATCTTTCTGTGCAAGATACTCTTCCCTGCTTGTAAATCTTTCTTCCTGTATTCTTGTCATATATAAAACGTCAAGATCTGCAATTACATCATCAAGTGATGTTGTTTCAACAAACTTGCATCCTCTTGCAGTTAAAATATCCTTTATATAGAAAGGAAGTTTAAGTTCAGGTGTTGAAATAAGAATAAATTTATTATTCGGAAAACGTGACAATGCTTTACAAAGTGAATGAACCGTTCTACCATTTACAAGGTCACCGCAAAGACCTACTGTAAGGTTGTCAAGACGCTTCTTTTCAATTTTAAGTGTAAGAAGATCAGTAAGTGTCTGTGTTGGGTGAAGATGTCCTGCGTCGCCTGCATTGATTACAGGGCAGTTTGCTGAAAGTGCTGCTGCTTTTGCTGCACCTGCTATTTTATGACGCATAACTATTATATCTGCGTAGTTGCTTACTATTGTTGTTGTATCTTTAATCGTTTCACCTTTTGAAACAGATGAGTTCATAGGATTATCAAAACCGATGATGTTTCCGCCAAGGCGGAGCATTGCTGTCTGGAAAGACATCTGTGTTCTTGTTGATGGTTCATAGAATAATGTTGCCATTATTTTACCCTTACAAACTTCGCTGTATGCACTCGGATTTTCCTTTATTTTTTCTCCAAGTTCAACAACTTCCTTCCACCACGAAACCGGATATTCATCAAGGTCAATGAGATGTGAAAATTTAGATTCCATTTTTAACTTCCTCCATTTTGTATATAAAACTGCCTGTAAAATTTTCAGGCAAGTTTTGTGCTGATTGTTTTTTTGATGTCATCAGACTCAAAATAAACTTCATACCAAAGAAGGAACATATAAACAGTCCATATTCTTCGGCTGTTGTCGGCTTTACCGTTTTTATGGTCTTCAAGAAGCTTTACAAGTTTTTCAGTGTGGAAAAATTTGTTTGCTGCTTCACCTGTAAATTTCTTATTTACTATATTATAGTACTTATCTTCTTTAAGCCATACTCTCGTAGGTACAGGAAAACCAAGTTTTTTCTTTGCAGCAGTTTTCGCTGTTTCCGATGGTGTATCTTTTTTTGCAGCAAGACGCATTGCATACTTCGTTATATACGGAGTATTTTCGTCAGTTTTTTCTTCTCTTGTTACTCTGTATCTTGATGGAATTTTTTCTGCCAGTTCCATAACTTTTTTATCAAGGAACGGAACTCTTACTTCAAGAGAATTTGCCATACTCATCTTATCGGCTTTAAGAAGAATATCCCCTGCCATCCAAAGATGAATGTCGATATACTGCATTTTTGTAACTGCATCTTTATCTTTTACTTTGTCATAATAAGGTTTAGTTATTTCCTGCGGGTCAGGTGCATTTGTTTTTATTTTCAACAAATCTTTTCTCTGTTCAGGCGTAAACATATATGCATTGCCTATAAATCTTTCTTCAAGGTCCTTGCCTTTTCTTACAAAGAAATTACGTCCTCTGTGTTCAGGAAGCTTTGAAGCAATATTTCCTATGCCTCTTCTGAGCCCTCTTGGAAGCTTATCATACGCAGTTGAATTAGGTTCACTATAAACGTTATAGCCGCCAAAAAGCTCATCTGCACCTTCTCCTGAAAGGCACACTTTAAGATTATGATTATGTGCTGTATTACATACAAAATATAAAGCTATTGCAGACGGGTCAGCAAGAGGTTCATCCATATGATACTGAATCATTTTAAGATTATCCCAGTATTCTGTATCTGAAATAACTTTGCTGTAATTTTTCTTGCCTATTGCCTTTGAAAATCCTTTTGCCCAGTCAATTTCATTATATCTTGAACCATTGTCAAAACCTACGGTAAATGTTTTATCAACATCTGCTATACACGCAACATAGCTTGAGTCAACACCGCTTGAAAGGAATGAACCAACTTCAACATCAGCAATTTTATGTGCAGCAACAGAGTCATGAAAAACGTCTGATATTTTATTTACCCATTCATCAAGACTCGGCTTTTCATCTTCATTAAAATGTACGTCCCAGTATCTTTTTATTTCAAGTTTTCCGTCTTTATAGAGAAAATAATGTGCAGGCGGAAGTTTATAAACATTTTTGAAAAATGTTTCATCTGAAACAGAGTACTGAAAAGTAAGATAATTTTCAAGTGCTGCTTCATTAAGTTCTTTTTTAAATGCAGGGTGACGGAGGAAACTTTTTATTTCACTTCCAAACATAAAATCCGAACCATTTTTATAATAATACAGCGGTTTTATGCCAAAGAAATCTCGAACTCCAAAAAGTTCCTTTTTTGTTTTATCCCATATTACAAAAGAAAACATTCCTCTTAATTTTGAAAGAAGTTCTTTTCCGTATTCAGTGTAGCCGTGTATAAGAACTTCCGAATCAGTTTTTGTTCTGAATTTATATCCTTTGGAAATAAGTTCATTTCTTATATCCATATAATTGTATATTTCACCATTAAAAACAAGAACTTTTGTGCCGTCCTCGCTGTAAAGAGGCTGATTGCCTGTGTCTGATACATCAATGATGCTGAGTCTTCTGTGACCAAGAGCAATATCATCATCAATATAAGTACCCTCTGCATCAGGTCCTCTGTGTTTTATTGCGTCAAGCATATCACAAAGCACTTTGTTTGAATTATCGATTTTATTTATAAAGCCTACAAATCCGCACATAATACTATCTCCTTTTGTTTTGATTAAAAGCTGTCTTATATATTATACTACAAATATTCTGATTTTGCAATATTGAAAATTATATTTTTAAAAAAACTTGAAATTTTATTTTTTTTGAGTTATAATATATATTGTGCTGTCAATTCAGATAATTAAAGCATCACTTTAATAATAAACAATTCGGAGGGTAAATATGCCAAGCAAAAGCAAAAAAAAATTTAAACCTGTTCAATTTGATAAAAATTCACAACCTAAAATCAGATTGTCAATCAAACTTATTCTATGGGTATGGATACTTATTCTTGTTGCTTTTTTCCTGTGTTATATCATTCTTGCAAATTTTACTGACACTTTTATAGTCACAAAAAACAAAAAATCGCATTCAAATAATCAGACAGTTGCGGAAGAACAAAGCGAATCAAATCAGACATCAGGAAATGTTAACCCTGTTCCGCAGTCTGCAAATAAACAAGGAAGTTCTTACCTTTCAAATTGTACATTTGCAGGTGATGCAATTCTCGGCGGTCTTGAAAACAGCGGTGTTTCAAAAAATCATATAAAATGTGGACCTTCTTTCATTTTAACAAATATTGAAAATTCAGGTCTTACTGTAACAGATAAAAATCTTTATCTTATGCTCGGATATACTGAAATCGGTGAACAGGCTTCCGATGCACTTTTATCTAAATATTCAACTGTTTTAAGTAAAATCAAAGAAAATTGTCCGAACACAAATATTTATATAATGGCACTCCCCCCTGTTGCTGATAATAACACAACTGTTTTAAATTCCGCAATAGACGATTTTAATTCAAAACTTTTAGCTACTGCAAATGCACAGGGTGTTTATTATATCGACACAAACACAATACTTAAAAGCAACTCAGGTTCGATTTCAAGCGATTATTATGATGCTGACGGTTTAACCAGCAAAGCATACGATAAAATTGTAGACTACATTCTTTCACATACAGCAGAATAATAATTTTTTTATTTGTGCAAATTTACTCTTGACAATTCAATCAAAACGCTGTATAATGTATTACAGCACTTGCGAAAACCACAAGATATTGATATACTTATACTACATCTTGTGGTTTTACTATGTAAAATCACTTAGGAGGAAAATCTGATGATTATTCATATTATAAAAAGAGATGGAAGAAAAGTTCCTTTCAACATAGAAAAAATTGAAACAGCCATTTTCAGAGCTGCCAAGTCTGTCGGAGGAACTGACGAAAATGAGGCACTTGAACTTGCTGCTCAGGTTTGCGAAATTTATGAAAAAGAACATGGCAAAGAAGTTCCTACTGTAGAACAGATTCAGGATATTGTTGAAAAAGTTCTTATTGAAAATGGACACGCAAAAACAGCTAAGGCTTATATTTTATACAGATACAAGAGAACTAAAGAACGTGAAGCAAAAAGTAATTTTATGCAGACAATGAATGAACTTACTTTTGATGCTGCAATTGAAAGTGATATAAAGCGTGAAAATGCCAATATTGATGGCGATACTGCAATGGGTACTATGCTTAAATACGGCAGTACAGCGGCTAAGGCATTCTATGAATCAAGCGTTCTTAAAGAAGCTCATGCAAAGGCTCACGCAAACGGTGATATTCATATTCACGATTTGGATTTTCTTACTTTAACAACAACTTGCTGTCAGATTGACCTTCAGAAACTTTTCCACAACGGATTTTCAACCGGTCACGGATTTTTAAGAGAACCTAACGATATTTCAAGCTATTCTGCACTTGCCTGCATTGCAATACAGTCAAACCAGAACGACCAGCACGGCGGTCAGAGTATACCTACATTTGACTATGCAATGGCTGACGGTGTAAGAAAAACATATATGCACAGATACGTTGATAACATTGCAAGAGGTCTTGAACTCCTTTGCAATATTGATTTTGATAAGGCAAAGGAAAGTGCAAAAGAATTTCAAAAGACAATAAAAGAAAATTACAATATTGTTCCTATACTTGCAAATGATAACGGTTATCAGGAAAAGGAGCTCCCTTATCTTGAAGAAATTTCAGACCCTGAAACAGCAAAAAAGATTCAGAAGTTTGCTTTTGATAACGCTGTAAGAGAAACAGACAGAGCAACTTATCAGGCTATGGAAGCCCTTGTACATAACCTTAACACAATGAACAGCCGTGCAGGTGCACAGACACCATTCAGTTCAATAAACTATGGTACAGACACATCTGTTGAAGGAAGAATAGTTATTAAAAATATTCTTCTTGCTGAAGAAGCAGGTCTTGGAAACGGTGAAACACCTATCTTCCCTATCCATATCTTTAAGGTTAAAGAAGGAATAAACTATAATGAAGATGATCCGAACTATGATATGTTCAAACTTGCTTGCAGAGTTTCAGCAAAGCGTCTTTTCCCTAACTTCTCGTTCATAGATGCACCTTTCAATCTTCCATATTATAAACCTGGACACCCTGAAACAGAAATTGCTTATATGGGTTGCAGAACACGTGTAATGGGTAATGTTTACGACCCTTCAAGAGAAATAGTTACAGGCAGAGGAAACCTCAGCTTTACTTCTATAAACCTTCCACGTCTTGCAATAAAAGCAGATCATAACGTTGGTGCATTTTTCGACAGTCTTGATGAACTTCTCGATCTTACAATAGATCAGCTTAACGACAGATTCAGAATACAGTGTTCAAAGAGAGTCAGAAATTATCCTTTCCTTATGGGACAGGGCGTATGGCTCGACTCAGAAAAGCTTGGACCTGATGATACTGTTGGCGAAGTACTTAAACACGGTACACTTACAGTCGGCTTCATAGGTCTTGCAGAGGCTCTCAAAGCACTTATAGGTGCTCATCACGGTGAAAGTGAAGAAGCTCGTGAACTTGGTCTTGAAATAGTTAAACATATGAGAGATCGTACTGACCTTGAATCACAGAAAACAGGGCTTAACTACTCACTTATTGCCACACCTGCTGAAGGACTTTCAGGAAGATTCGTTAAAATGGATGCTGAACGTTTCGGTATTATCGAAGGTGTTACAGACAGAGATTATTATACAAACTCTTTCCACGTTCCTGTTTACTATCCGATAAGAGCATTTGAAAAAATTAAAATTGAAGCACCATACCACGCACTTACAAACGGTGGACATATAAGTTACATTGAACTTGATGGTGATCCTCTTGAAAACCTCCCTGCATTTGAAAAAGTAATAAAATATATGAAAGAATGCGGAATAGGATATGGTTCAATTAATCACCCTGTAGACAGAGATTCTGAATGCGGATATACAGGTATAATCGGTGACAGCTGTCCTAAATGCGGCAGACATGAATCAGACGATAATGTTGCATTTGAAAGAATAAGACGTATAACAGGTTATCTTGTTGGTACTTTAGACAGATTCAACAATGCTAAAAAAGCAGAAGTAAAAGACAGAGTTAAACACGGAATTTAATTTTAAAATACAAAAAACCTCTTCATCAATTTGATGAAGAGGTTTTATTTTTATCAGATGAAATTATTTTTTGTAAGTTACCCATTCATAGCTTGCTGTAAGAGGTGTTTTGCCGTCAAATGGTTTAAGCCAGTCATCAACACCTGTACCAGGCCATGCGTTCATCATAATTTTACCAGGAGTTGAAGGGATATTTGAAGTTGCCTTGTATACTGCTTTTCCGTCAACATACCATGTAATTGAATCAGGCTGCCAGTCAAATCCATACGTATGGAAGCCTTCCGACGCATCAAATCCAAGGTCATACATATATTCGTGGTTTCCTACTCCATTTGTGTAATAATTAAACTGAACTTTTGTTGTATCTTTTCCAAGAACTTCAACATCTATTTCGTCCCATGGGTTGTTGTCTGATGGTCCTGTGTAAGTAAAGAAAGATGAAACGACGCCATCATTTTTTATAGCTTTCATAGAAGTTTCATAATAGCCGTATGAATAGAAATCATTTGTTCTGTATTCTGCACCCGTATAATTATAACCCTGTATTCCTTTGTCTATTTTAAGATTAAGAACACCATTTTCAAAAGAAGTATTATTCTTTGTCCAGTAGCAGTCAAAACAGCTTCCGTTTGACCAGCCGTCAGATGCTATGAAATACTGTGATGAATTGCCTTTTCTGAAATCTGCAAGCATTGATACGTCAGATGCTGGTTCATTTCCACCTGATGGTGTTTCAGCTTTAGTTGTGGTTGTAGTAGTAGTTGTAGTTGTTGTAACTTTTGTTGTTGCTGTTGTCTGTACAGGTTTGTCAGAATTTTTGCCGGCTTTTTCTTTAAGAATTGCAAGGTCAGAAACATTTACCTTGTTATCTGAATTCATATCACCATTTTTAAAGCCCTGTTCTGTGATAGTTTCTTTATTAAGAATATAATCCTGTAAAAGTTTAACATCGTTTATATCAACTTTTCCGTCAACATTAACATCACCTTTAAGGTCTGTTACTTCGCTTCCGCTCTCTGAATTTGTGAGTGAAAGAAGATAAACAAATGGTGAATTCCAGTAAATTGTAATTTCATTTGTTGAATAGCTTTCTTTATTATCAATATAGCACTTTGCCGCAGGTGAATCTGCACAATATGCCTTTGCAGCGTTATCTTCAAGATTTGAGTTTACACCGCCCACAAGCATACCTTTCATTGGCTTATCCAATGCCATAGATGGTCTGTGATGTGGATTTTTAGGTGATTTTGTACCATATCCTGTAACAAAACATTCCGAAACACCATTTATACCAAGGAGATAATCTGTCTGTGCATTTGCTGCGTCAAGATATTTCTGTTCGCCTGTTAACTGATATGCAAGTCCTAACGTTGTGCCTGCATTTGCAATTGTCATATTGCTGCCCCAGTTAAATATGTTTGTTGCAACTTTATAACCTGAATCTGAAGAAATTGAAACAAAATTATCTGCCTGTTTTATAATTGAATTATAGGCTTTTTTATAGGCATTTGATGTTTTGTCTATATCTTTTTTTGTAAGAATTGCAATGCTTCCATAATCTCCAACTGTTGTCCAGTCCATACCTTTTTGTGCATACAATGAATTATATTTATCAAGATATTTCTGTTCACCCGTTGCAGCGTACATCTGTGCAGTTGCCCAGTATCTTTCATCTGTGTCATTGCTGTCGCCATACTCGCCTGTTGTTATATCAGACGGATTTTTAAAATCAAACTGCGGATTTTTTTCAAGGTAATTCCACGCTTTTTCAGCCGCATTCAGGCATTTTTCAGCAAAATCTTTATCATAATCTTTATAATACTGATAAGCTAAAGCCATTGATGCACAAAAATCAGCTGTTGATGTTGATGAAACAGGTGTTACAATAAGTTCAGCTGTTTCATTCTGCGGCATAACATAACCCGGAAAATTTTCGCAAGTTACTTTATGGTGAACACCGCCTGTTGTCTGATCCTGCATTTTAAGCATCCATTCAAGTTCATATCTTGTTTCATCAAGAATATCAGGAACGCCGTTTCCGCTTTCAGGAATATTTACAGAATCGCTAAAAAGTGATGGATTATTTCCGTAAGCATAAAGCAAATCTGCAACGGCTTTTGCAGCGGCAACAGTATATCTGCCATAGTCACCTGCATCATGCCAACCGCCTGTTACGTCAATGTAATCATTTGTTCCATAAACTTTTGCTTTTCCTGTGTGACAAGCAGGGTGAGAAAAATCTGTATCTTTTATTTCTGTTCCGCATCTCTGAAGATAAAACATTCTTACAAGGTCATCTGTTATGTTATCATAAACATTATCTGAAATGCTGAAAGTATACGATTTATCAAGGTTTCCGCAAGTAATATAATAATTTCCCTCTGCCGTTACATCTGAAAAATCGCCATACCAAACAGTTTCATCGCCTGCTGTATAATTTTTTTCACCATAAAGCTGACCGGTGTAAACAGTCTGACCGCTGTCTGCATTTACAACTGAAAATTCCTTTTCATTTGTTATCTGTCTGAAAACAGCTGTTTTTGCCCTGTCGCTTGTATAACCAACCTGATTAACAAGAATAGGCTCTTCATATGGCTTTTCAGCTGTGTAATCAACATTGCTGTCATCTACAAGTTCAAGAACAAAATTATCCATATAGATAGTATGTTCAGGTAACTCTTCGCCCTCATTTCCGCAATTTAAGCAGAATTTAGCCATAATATCTGTATCATCTTTCATTGTGAAAGTATAGTCAACTGTTTGTGTTTCAGGTGTCAGTTTAAGACCTTTCCATGTATATGTTGTATACTTTCCGCCGTCCTGCTGAATCATAGCTTCAACTTCTCTGTCAACAGTTGAAGAAATTTCGTAGCTTAAACGATAAACGCCGCCTTTCATAAGTTTAACAGGCGAATAATAAAACTGAACAGAATAATTCAGTGTTCCTACATTTGAAATTGTGCAGGCAAGTTTTCCGTTCTGATTTGTAAGCGTATAGCTTCCGCCTGACTGCTTAAATGAACCCCAGCCTGTATTGCCATTGTTAAAATTTGAACTTACAACTGTTTTTGTCTGAGCTGAAACATTCATCGACGGAATCGCACACATAAGCATCGATGAAGAAAGTATCACAGCTAATGTACTTTTTAAAACTCTAAACTTCATATATTTTTACTCCTTTTTCATAATTTTTTTATTCAAACTCGCTAACACTATTATAACATATGTGAAAGGTAAATAAATGCATTTTTTTAAGTTAAAATATGAACAAAAAAAATTATGTCGCATTTTTATAATTTACACCTCAAAAGTAACAAAAAACAGACACTACGCAATAAACTGTATACATAGTATCTGTTTAAAATTATTATTTTACAAGGTCAATATCAAGGCCGTAATCATATGCCTTTATTTCAAAAGGTTTTATAGTAGATTTCCCTGTATTGACATCTGTTTTTATTGTTCCGTATTCGTTTGGGTGATCCTGTGCAAATGAACTATCCTTAAATAAATCAGGATTTACATTCAAACACTGTTCTATTTCTTTTGAATAAAGTCCGTAATATTCCGACTCTCTTATATCATCAATAGTATTTATCGGGTGAATTGAATCTGCACCAAATATTTTAAAACCTCCACTACTGCTGTAGTTTATCGGATCATCAGAATAAATATTCTGAGAATATATAAGTTTTCCACTTTCATTAGTATCGCCCTGATGTATCTTCGCAAATATATATAATTCCTCAGGAAGATAAAGTTCAAACTGACTTGATTTTTTGCTATCAATTTTTGATGAATCAAAACTTGTAGTTCCATTTGAAACATTTTCATTATCATAATAGCCTGCAAGGCTTCCCCTTATAAGACCATTTATGTTAGTGCAATTTCTATTTTGACCATCAACATTTAATTTTATTTGACAATTCTCGGATGATGCCGCATCGCCTTCACACTTCTCAAGGAATAAAGGCTTTGCCGCAAATGCAGCATTTTTAATTCCGTTTATTGCTGTAATTTTTCCTGTTTTGTCTCTTTCAAGAAATGGAACTTCTGTTTTTGATGTATTCGCAGGAGATGTACCATTTACATCATTATATATACTTGCAACAGCATTATCATCAATATGGGTTATTATTGCATAGTCAGCAAACAAACAGCCATCGAATGAATAATTATCAATATATTTAACATTATCAAGCCATATTGATTTAAAACCATAAGTTCTTACAAAATTATAATTAAAATATTCCATACAGAATGCAGATGTAGGATTTCCATAACCTGTATCTTGCTGTAAAAGTGTTTGCAATGCATTTATATTTTTTAAAATAAGGTTTCCATTTGCAAACTGCATTTTAAGTGAAACTGTTTTATTACTAAGATATTGTATTGGCTGTTCTTTGCCATTTCTGTAATCAATTCCGCTTATGTATCCTGTTATCTGATTTGAACTATTATTTCCTGCCTGGAATACTGCATCACAAAGTCTGTTTTCAACATTCTGAACAAACAAATTACCTTTTATTTGTGCCTTACCATTAAAAAGACCTTTCTTGTCAAATGCTGTTGTACTCCAATTAAGATCCGTTATCTCTGAATCAATTTTTTCAATAACAAGAGAATTATCATTAAAATCACCATTTATACCAATACCACTATAGTAGTTTCTTATTATTATAGTTATATTTTTCATATTGGTAAAATTATCTTTATTTGGATTATTTCCTGATGGAAGATACACCATATTATAATTTGTACATTTAAACATATTCGCATTATAAATAGCCAATGCATCGTAAGCCAAAAAGTCAAGCTTTTTTTCATTTGCTTTTCTATGGTTATAATTACCTCTGTAATCCGCATAAGTTGAATTATCATCTGTTGTATCAATTGCATAAAGAGGACGAATATCTTCTATATATTTTGAATATATGAAAGCAGCATCACTCTCATCTCCATTTACTGTTGTAATATAAGCAAAAGCATAATTGCCTATTGATGTTACAGTTTCAGGAATATCAATCGATGATATATTATGACAATTATAAAACGCATAATCTCCTATAAATTCAAGATTTTTAAGACTTGAAAGATTAAGTTTTCCAATCATTGAATAACAGTCTTTAAATGCATAATTACCTATTGATGTTAATTGTGGAAGAAATTGTGACCACTGCATTCCGCTGTTAAGGGCTGAACAGCTTAAAAATGTGCCTTTTCTTATGACAGTTACATTAGATGAAAGTGAAATATTATGCAAATTGAAACAATATCCGAAAGCATACTGACCAATATTATTCCCAACACTTGTAGGCATATTTATACTAAGCATATTAAAATCGCCATAGAATGCATATGCACCTATATATTCACATTGGCTTCCCTCTGCAAACTTAATTTCCTTAATATATCTTCTTGTTGAATTATCAAAAATCTGAATTGTGTTCAAAGAATTATCATTTTCAATTTTAAAACTATTAGTTGCTGTCCAGTCTCTTTCACAAAATGCACCTGTTGCAATATATTTAACTGTATTAGGAATACATATAGTCCAGCCATCAACAATAGTTCCTTTTCGGGTTGTTCCATTACCATAATCCAAATTTTTTACAGTTGGAATTGATGGAACGTAAACAACGTTTGCACGCAAGTCACCCTCATCTTCATTAAGTGCATTGTAGCTTGTTGCTCCATCGCCTATTTGTGTTACAGTATAATGTTCTTTATTTTCAACATATTTATAATAATTTGCACCTCTGCTGTATTCGTTTGATGAGCCTTTATAATCGCTTGGGTCAACAAAGAAACATCTGATATTTCTTTTTTCTTCAGCACTTGCTTTATCGTAGTCGCTTTTACCATTTTCCAGTTTTTCCCAATATCCTCTGAACTGAGAAGGAATATTTATTACATTTGTATTATAAAATACATAGCTTCCGCTCTCATTTTTTTCTATATTATTGTTATCAGGGTCAAGCTGTTTTATCGAAAGAACAGTAGCTGTTTTATTGCTCGATGAATCAGTATGGACATCATAAAGAATATCAGGAACACCTGATGGTTCAAAGTAATAAAAATGAGAACTGTCAAGATGTTCTTTATCAGGTATGTTTATACCATCAAGACCTATGTAAACATAATACTTTCCGCCGTCATAAAGTTTATTTTCTGCCGCATTACCTACATATCTGTTTCCGCTTTCATCATATATAACAAGCTTATCTGCACACGAATCAAGGCTTATATCGCCTTTTATGCGAACGGGTTTGCTATCATCATCATTTATATGTGCGGTATAATAACCTGTTATTTTAAATTTATCTCTTGAATAAATTATTCCAACACTGTTATTTGGTGAAATCTCCTGACCATTATCAACTATCTTAAAATCACATTTTTCATAATTTTTTGTTCTTACAAGTTGTAATTGGTCAGTTACATTATTTTCGTTATATGTAAGATATATAGTTTTCTTTTCATCTGTGTTATATGGTGAATTATAATCTGAAATATATCCTTGTTCTTCTTCATCTATCATTTGATTTTCAAACGGATTATATAATGTTTTGACTACATTAAGATAGAAGTATCCATTCATATTTTCATATCCGTTTGATGGATTTTTAAACATTTCACTTGTGTTATGTTTTATCTTTGCAGAGTTAACAACCTGTATATTATTTCCATTGCTGTCTTTGCTATAATATTCTGTTATTCCATCAACAGGAGTATAACTTGAATCAATAACAAGGTCTTTTAACTCGTGATAATTTGAAAAAGTTCCTTGATTAACAGTTTCAGTGTAAGTAATTCCATTATTTATATTATTTTTTAAAGTAACATCATTATTTCTTGGATATTTTTCATTATTTGCAAAAGAGTTCATCCATGTCTGATCCTGATAATACCAGTTTTTATTATAGTAATTCCACTTGAATCCTGTGTTAGGGTAGTCCCCTATTCTTGTTACAGGTCCTGTTATTTTTGAAGAATCATCAGTTGAACTGCCCGATGTTGTAGTCGTTGATGTTGCGGATTCAGTTGTTTCTTCGTTGAAAAAGTCTTTCCATTCAGTAGTTGCTGACCAGAATATACTTGCAGCATAAGAACCTCTGTTTCCCTGAACAGAAACATCTTTTTCACCATAAACTTTTGAATTTTTATTCAGACAAGGATAGTATTTATCAGTATCACCTGAAAAATATTTTATTTCTCCACTGTCATTAAACATAGAAAAATAATATGTTTCTGAATCGTTGTAATGCAACGCAACAGCAAGATATTCAAGAACTTTAGTATCAGGATTTACTGTCAATGCAA
>JALEJO010000022.1 GCA_022769365.1 Oscillospiraceae bacterium
AATCTGTCGGCTGCATGCTGAGAGTTATGGAATACATATGATGTTGATGCATAAATAGGAACTGCTCTTGAATCTGTTACTGGGTCAGCTTGTTCCTGACCAACGTGAAGCTGTAATGTTTCGAAATGATATCTTTTTTTCTGCCATTTTATTTTCCTCCGAATTTTTTTATTTTTTAGGTTTATTTGGATTTGTGATTTATGTGGTTTTTGTTTATGTTTATATTTTATAACAAAATTTCGCATTTGTAAAATACATAAATTTTATTTTTTATAATAGATTTTTTTTATAAGATAAGTATGTATTGATTACATTTTCTATTGTAAACATATTATTAACAGACACACATTTGTCCGCTGAATATGGTATAATATTATTATAGCAATTCGAGGAGGAAATATATGGAGGGTGAAAAAAGCAGCAGAATGCTTGAAATTTTTTTCAGAGCATTAAAAGGCGAACATTTATCATTAAAAAAAATTGCAGGCGAATATGGAGTATCGACCAAAAGCATAAGCCGTGATATAAGCAGTATTCAGAATTTTTTGGCTGAACATAGGGAACTTATGCAAAATGCAGAACTTACATATTCACATAAAGAGAGAACCTATATATTAAACAGCGATGAATTCCTTAAAAATAAAGAACTTTTTGCACTGGTAAAAATCCTGCTTGGAAGCCGTGCATTAAGCAAGGAAGATATTCTTGTTCTTATATCAAAACTGAAAAAATTCACGTCAATAAGCGATAAAAAGACACTTGATAATTTAATACAAAAAGAAGTTTACCATTATCATGAAGTTAAATCCGATTGTAAATCTGTAGTCGATAATCTTTGGAAACTTATAAAAAATATTGAAGATAAAAGAGTCATAACGATTACATACTATAAAATGAATCGTGATGAGGTAAAACACAAAATAAAACCTGTTTCAATAATGTTCAGTGAGTATTATTTTTATCTTATTGCCTATAAATCCGAAGATACCGAATATAAACCTGTATATTTTCGCATAGACAGAATATCCTCAATAACTGAACATCACGACTTTTTTCAGCTTGAAAAGAAATATGATTTTGATGAAGGAGATTTGCGTGAAAAAAATCAGTTTATGTTTCCGGGGAATACAATCAAAATACGTTTTGAATTTTCAGGTTTATCGTTGCAGGCAATTCTCGACAGACTTCCGACTGCAAAAGTTATTGAAAAAAACGGCAATATAAGCACAATTGAAGCAGTTGTAAATAATGGCAGGGGAATTATTATGTATCTTCTTTCACAAGGTGCATGGGTAAAAGTTTTATCTCCTGAAAGTCTTGTAAATGATATTAAAAAAGAACTTGAAAAAATGAAGTCTTATTATGAATAAAAATAAAGAACCTGTTCAAAATGAACAGGTTCTTTTTATGATTTATTTTTTGTTTTTGATATCTGTTTTAGCAGTTTTTGCTGCTCTTTTTTCTTCTTCTTTCTGTTTTAATTCAATATATTTTGTATTTTTCTTGTATTCTGCAAGCATATCATCTTTAAATTTCATATAATGGAATTGAAGTGCTATCATACAAAGTATTCCAAGAATAAGAAGAATTACGCCTGACCACCAGCCGTTAGGTGTGAACTTCATTGAAATTTCGTGTTCGCCAGCTGAAAGTTCAATTCCAACAAGTGCATTAGCTATTTTCTTAGGTTCAACCTTTTTGCCGTCAACCTTAACTGTCCAGCCTTTTTCGTATGGAATTGATGTAAGCATAACCTGACCGTCTTCTGCTGTTATTTTGCCCTCTATCGAGCGTGCAGACCAGTCTGTTATTTCAAGCTGATTCTGTTTAAGCTTATCTATACTCTGCTGGAAAAGGCTCTGATCGAATGATACAAAGTAATAATTTCCAAAAATTGTATAGTCATTTGCAACAGTCATTCTGAGAGATACTTTTGTACCTGGTTCATATGAACCAAGATTTGCTATACAATAATGTTCTGTTTCAAAATATGTGCTTAAGAACTGATAATCATATTCGCCTGTTTCTTCGTTATAAGGACCATACCAAAGGTTTACAGATTTTTCGTTTTCAGTTCTGAAATATGCATAAACAGGGTTATTGTCAACAGCTGTAAAGTTAAAGTCAACTGTGTGGTCGCCGTCACCTTCTGCTGTGTAGCATGTCTGTTCGCCATAAGGTGAAACTGTTACATTTGAACATATTGGTTCACTGTCAAGCTGAATATCTTTATAATATTCATTTCTTTCACCGATTGAACCGTCATCATTAAATGTTGTTTCGCCAAGAAGTGTGCTGAGTAAAATATTCTGACTATTGAAAGGATTATCATTTCCAAAAGCATTGATAAGTTCAATATCATCATCGACCATATAACCTATTGAAAGTGCATTAGGGTTTTCATAAGCTGTTATTGTCTGCGGTGTGTCATATTCATCTGTGTAGTCATATGTAAATACAGGTGTATATGTTCTGTTTAAAATAGTTGATTCATCAGAATTTCTTGTTAAAACATATTTTATTCCAAGAAGTGAATCTGCAAGGGAAGTATTACCGTCATATCTGCAATAGTAACTTCTTGACGCATAACCCATTGCTTCAAGGAAGCTGAGTATATCCGAATTCATAACAGATGTTGAATGTGAAAGACCTCTTAAACCAAATGCCATATTATCATTTATACATCTGAAATATGTTTTTTCGCATCTGTAAAGTGAGTCATCATAATCATAAAGTGCCTGTGTAACAGTTCTGCCGTTTTCAATATAGTTTACCCATGAATCTTTTGTTGAGTAAACACATTCTTTGTTGAGTCCGTCAAATTCAGTTTTAGCATTGAATGTAACTTCTGCACCGGCAAAAACTATTGTTACAATTGCAAGCACCATTGACATAACTCTGTTTGCCTTTTCTTTTTCAGGCTTTTTAATTCCGCCGAATTTCAGGAATATAAGGACAAGATAAACTGCCGCAAGTATTATTGAAATTACGAGTGAACCAACAAGTTCAGGTTTTACATACTGGAAAGATGCATATTTTTTTGTAACTTCAAGACCATCTGATGGAATAAGGAAATATGATGCAAGTGCAAGTACTGTATATCCGACAAAAACACCAACAAGTTTATATATCTTTATACCCTCAAGATGTGTATAAACTTCTGCTGCCATTGAGAGAAGTATGAATGAGAATACAAATGAATATCTGTATGGAAGCCAGTTTGGTGACTGGAAACCGTGCCATGCCATATCAACAGGTCTTATGCACATACAGAGAAGCATAACAACGATAAGAAAGCCATATCCGAATTTTCTTCTCTTGTCAATTTTCTTATTCATAAAGAAAAGCGGTGCAAGAACAACTGCAAGTATACCGCAGTAAATTTCAGGACTTCCCTGTACATTTACAGAGTCATACTGATTAACCATAAGCTGTCTTACAAGTCCGATAAGGTCAAACTGGAACTTGAAAGAAAAGTCAGGGTCTGAAAATTCAAATTTACCAAGACCAAGTGCATTATACATAGGTATAAGCATTATTGCACTTGAAAGAAGTGCTGTTACTGCACATACAATCGCTTCACCGATTTTTTTGAACATCTGCAAAGCTGTACGTTTTCTCTGAAGTGTTCCAAAGAAAAGATAGTAAATAAAGTAAATTGCTGTGAAAATACCTATCATATAACCTATATAGAAATGTGCAATAAACATAAGTGCAATAGGTATAATGAGATTAAGCTTTTTGCCGTAATCAACAAGATACTCAATACCAAGCATAATAAGCGGCAAATAGATAACACCATCAAGCCACATAGGGTCAATAAGCTGTATCATAACATATGCCATCATTGCATATAATAAAGAAAATACAACTGAATTAAGTCCCGATATTTTTTTTGATTTCTGAATGTAGTAACTGAATGTTACAGCCGCTGTACCTACCTTGGCAAGTTGCATAAGAAGTACAGCCGTTAAAATCTGACTTTCAGGCAAAAGCATTATGAATATCATAAAAGGACTGGCTGTGTAGTAGCCTATCGTACCCATAAATTCACCCGAAAGATTTCTCGACCAGTTATAGAAAATCGAGCCATCACCAAGTACAGCATCTCTCAAAGCCTCGTAATAGTAAACATACTGACCATTAAGGTCGAGGCAGAGAACGGAATATTTTCCGAACGGATAAAGACCAAATATTGCATATGCAACATAAGTCAGAATAACCGGTATTATAAATGCTATCATATAATAACGGTTTTTGTACGCCCATTTCTGCAAAAATTTAAGAACAGATATGAATACATTCTTTTTTGCAGTCTGATTTTCAGGGGGCGTAAGAGTTGTGTTAGACATTAATCGTCCTCCTTTTTTAATTTTTTCCTCTTTATAGTTTTTTACAAAAAACATACACTTTTATTTTATCATAGTTCACAAAAAAAATCAAGAGTTATATTATAAAAATTGGGGAACAACAGCATTTAATTTTTCAGAAAGAAGCAATAAAATAATAAATGGTAGTTGCTCAGTGGAATCTTTTCAAAAAATTCTTTTGTCAATTGACAAAAATGCTTTAGTATGATATAATAAGTAAATAAAATATTAAAAAACTCATCAAAGGGGTAAACAGACATGACACAAAAAATAAAAAAATCAATCGCAGCAATTTCAGCAGTTGCAACAGTTTTAACATCTTTGTTATATTTTCAAGGCAATATTTTAGCAAATGCGGAAGAATTTGATTCAAACGGTTTTGCAAGTGATGGGACTTATCAGAAAGCAGTTTTAACAACAGATAAATATGATATTGATAATAATGGGAAATTTGATGATGTTTATGAAATTTCAAATGCAGGTCAACTTTATTGGTTTGCAAATGAAGTGGGAGATTATGGAAAACAAAATGCTGTTCTTACATCAGATATAACGGTTAATACAGGAGATATTGCTGATTGTGATGGTAATAATTATAGTAACTGGAGAGAATGGGCATTAATAAGCAAATATGGTTATAGCGGAATTTTTGATGGACAAGGTCATACTATAAGTGGATTATATTATAAAGGATCTGATGAAGGTTTAGGATTATTTGGATATTTAAACGGCGGAAAAATTTTAAATGTTGGCGTTGAAAATTCATATTTTTACAGCGATCATGATTGGGCATATGTTGGCGGAATTTGTGGAAATGTATATTCAGGAGAAATAACAAATTGTTATAATAAAGGTACAGTTTCAGCGTCTATATCAAGCAACGGAAGTTCAGGCGGAATTTGCGGAAACATTAACGATTCATGTAATATTAAAAATTGTTTTAATTCAGGTTCTGTCAATGGTTCAAACGTGGGTGCTATATGTGGAAATAAAGGAAATGGAAACATAGAAAATTGTTTTTACCTTGAAAATTGTCTTGGTAGTTTCTCAAATATAAGTTGTGAAGAAGGCAAAGAAACAACATCAGAAAAATTTGCATCAGGTGAAATTGCATATCTTTTGCAGAATGAACAAAATGAAAATATCTGGGGACAGGAATTAGATAAAGATGATTTTCCTGTTTTGAAAGGTATGAAAGTTTATGAAAATAAAGTTTATTCGGGGTG
>JALEJO010000025.1 GCA_022769365.1 Oscillospiraceae bacterium
ACAGATGAAAGTATTGCAAAATTGTCATGGTCTGATTTTGTTTCTGACGTTACTGAACCAGAATTAATACAATACTTAAAAGAAAGAAATTTATACATCAACGACAAGGTAGAAGAAACGGAGGAATATTAATATGTGTGCATTATTTGGTTGGGTTGACTATAAGGGTATTGTGTCAAATAAACTGTTGAAAAAGCTGACACAAGCTCTGGCGAATGCAGCAGAAGAAAAAGGAACAGATGCGTCTGGCATTGCCTATGTGAAAGACGGCAAGATAACAATTTTCAAACGCCCAAAACCTGCCCACAAAATTCGCTTTAATGTACCAAACGACACAAAAGCTGTTATGGGACATACCCGTATGACAACACAGGGCAATGAAAAGTTTAATTACAATAACCATCCGTTTTATGGTCATGCTGATATAGATTTTGCATTTGCTCATAACGGGGTTTTACATAATGATAAAGAACTTCGTAAAGAAAAACATTTGCCGAGTACGCAAATCGAAACGGATTCATATGTTGCAGTTCAGTTATTGGAACAGCATGGCAAGTTGAATTTCGATTCGCTCAAAAATATGGCAGAAGATGTTCAGGGCAGTTTCTGTTTTACCGCACTTGATGAAAACAATAACTTGTATATTGTCAAAGGCAGTAATCCTATGTATCTGATTCATTTTGAAGAATTGGGAATTTATGTCTATGCATCTACCGAAAGTATTATGAAAAAAGCTCTTAAAAAAGCTGGATTCAACAAGTTAAAATTTGAATTGTTGAATGTTGAAGAAGGTGATATTTTGAAAATAGGCCCTAAAGGTACTATATCACGCTCTAAATTTGAAGTCAATGAAAGTTACAGTTATGTCAAATATTTCAATTGGTATGATGATTTTGAAGATGACTTTTATTCTCAGCAGGAACAGATGCTTTTTGATATTTGTTCCTGCTATGGTGTTGATGAAGATGATATATGCTTACTTCTTGATTATGGTTATTCTGTTGATGAAATTGAAGAAATGATGTGTGACTCTTCTTTGATCTACAATACTATTAAGGCTATCAAAAATGAAGAATTTTACGATTGCATAGAATGCATCTAACTAAAAAAACTATATTTGCTGTCGGGAGATATAACATTCCTGACGGCAAATATTTTTTAAAAATTATTTTTTATATTCTTCTTCCGGTTTGAAGTAAAATTTAAACTCATGAAATATTGTAACATAATCACAAAAAAATAATTTTTAAGAAGCAGTATAACATAATGGTAAATCCAATATAAATATCACGTCAAAATTCAATTTTTAAAATGATATTTTGGTTTAGTAAATCAATTCAAATATATATTATATGAGTGAAAGACAGATTAAATGTCCTTCACCAAAAGTAATATTTATATCAACAATCACATATCATTCAATAGAAAGGAGTAAAATAATATGAAGGCTCAGATACATACACATAATACTTTCAAAAGTGTTAACACAGAAGAATTAAAAAAGGAAGTTACAATAAAAGTAGAAAAGCTTATAAATATAAAAATTAAGAAAGTAGGATAAAAAAGGAAGTGTAAAAATGCCTAAAGTTGGAATTTATTGCAGACTGTCAATTGAAGATAAAGACAAACTGAAAACAGATGACAGTCAGAGCATTCAAAACCAAAAATCTATGCTTCGAGATTATTGCAACGAGCGAAACTGGGAAATATATGATATTTATTGTGATGACGGGTTCAGCGGTACAGACCGCACCCGTCCTGCTTTTAACAGACTTATTTCAGATTGTAAATCTGGAAAAATAGATATTGTACTTTGTAAAGATCAGTCACGTTTTTCACGTGATACAATTGTTATTGAGCAATATATAAATGATAAATTTCTTGAATGGGGAATACGATTTATCGGTGTTGCTGATAATGCAGATTCAGACAGTGAAATGTATGGAACAATGCGACTTTTTACAAGTGCGTATAATGAAATGTATGTTAAAGATATTTCAGCAAAAATCAGGCGAACTCTTTCATACAAAAGAGAACGTGGAGAATTTATAGGTTCTTTTGCTCCATATGGATATAAAATAGACCCTGATGACAAGCATCACCTTATAGTTGACGAAGAAGCGGCATCTGTTGTTAAAGAAATTTTTGAAATGTATGTGCAAGGAAACGGCTATAGAAAAATTGTCTTTGAATTAAACTCCAGAGGAATTCTCAGTCCATCTGCATATAAACATAATACAGGTTCAAATTATGTTAATTGTAACGCTGATGAAAGCAATTCTAAAGGCTTATGGACACAGTCAACTATTGCAAGAATTTTACATAATGAAATGTATACAGGAACACTTGTGCAAGGTAAATCACATCATATAAGTTACAAAAATAAAAAACGTAAACGAGTGGCTGAAAATGAATGGATAAAAGTTCCAAATGCTCATGAAGCAATTATTGATATTGATATATGGAGACAAGCTCAAGAACGTCTAAACAGTCATACAAGAGTTGGAAAAAATTCGTGGGAAATATCACCACTCTCAGGAAAAGTACAATGTGCAGTGTGTGGACGACCTATGAAACGTAATGTTTACTATAATAAAGCAAAAACAATTCAGTATTACGGATTGCAGTGTGCTACATATAAAACAGGAGCTATGAATTGTTCAAATATAAAATCTATAAGCGGAAAAGTTCTTGAAAAAAAAGTTATAGATGAACTTAATAAGATAATTGAACAATACTGTCAAACAGATGAAATAAATCTGACAGACTTTCATTCTGAACAGATTGAAAAGCTGAAAAAACAACTGGAAAAATTACAAATACAACAAAAAACATCTGAATCAAGATTGACCCAAATGTATAAAGACAAGTTAGATGGCATTATTTCCGACAGTGAATATTCTATATTTCGTGATACTTTGATCAATGAAAAACAGGATATTTTAAAGCGTATTGAAAATATAAGAAATCAATTAGATGAATTATCTGCAAAAAAATTAAATGCTGATAATCAGCGTGCAATAATAAAAGAACATACTCATTTTACAAATCTTGACAGAACAATTGCAGATGAATTTATAGATTATATTGAAGTAGGTGAAGTAAGCAATACAGGAGAAAGAGATATTTTTATTCATTGGAAAATATAAAAAAACGGCACGATTTTAAAGTCGTGTCGTCAACTTACTTAAAAATTATATTTTGTTTCAAGATAAGATTTTTCTCTAAAAAACATTATCTTATCATTCTTCATTTATATTCACTCTTATATTTTTTATATTGCTCTTCTGTAATATTGGCAGCTTTCAAAGCTGATTCTAAATCAAAGCCCATGTTTAAAACTAAATTGTCAACTATTTCAGCTTTACCTCGTATTTTACCTTCTTTGATTCCAATAGATTTCCCTTCTTCAATTTCAATAGACCTGCCCTCTTCAATACCTTTTTTAAAGCCTCTTCTTTCAGAATTCGTAAGAGCAGAACGTTCATCCATGATTGCTTTTTCACGCATTTCAGCTTCGTATCTTGTTTTCTCATCAGCACTCATTTCTCTGATAGTGAAGATGATGTCATTACTTTTCATTTACATTTATATTCGTTATACTGTTCTTCTGTGATACTGGCAGCTTTCAAGGCGGATTCTAAATCAAAGCCCATGTTTGAAACTAAGTTGTCAACTATTTCAACTTTACCTCGTATTTTACCCTCTTCAATTCCGATAGCCCTGCCCTTTTCGATGCCTTTTTTAAAGCCTCTTCTTTCAGAATTCGTAAGAGCAGAACGTTCATCCATGATTGCTTTTTCACGCATTTCAGCTTCATATCTTATTTTTTCATCAGCACTCATCTCTCTGATAGTAAAGATAATATCATGGATGTCTTTTACATTTGTTGCAGATTCAATCATTTCAAGATCACCCTCCGTTTCTGCATTGATCAAATCGAGCCAAACCTCTACAGGCTTGTTCTTTCTGGCATTTTTAAGTTTTTTCAGTTCAAAGAAAACAATTGAAAATTTGTCTGTAAGAATATTATGTCTGGATTCTTCAAGAATTTTATACGATGAATAGTATTCATCGCAGTCAAACAGATTAAAATTCAGAATGTTTATACAGATTGTTTTTTCTGCATCACCATATGATTCTGTCACTTTTAATTGTTCGGAATATAGCTTTGACCAATAATACAGAGTTCTTTCAGCATAATCTTCTTCAAAATGGACTTGCAATT
>JALEJO010000040.1 GCA_022769365.1 Oscillospiraceae bacterium
GCTTGTAAGGCAGATGCTCTCCCAGCTGAGCTAAGCTTCCATATCCATCAATCGTTTGTCTAAGGTATTTACAACGTTTCGATCTCTCATCCGTTTCGTCGTTTTGTCCCTTGCGACGTTTATTATTATACCACATACAATCCCTTTTGTCAATACTTTTTTTTACATTTTTTTCGTTTTATTATATAAGTACACTATTTTCAATATTTTTATCATTTTTATATTAAATAAATACAAGAAAATTAGGAAGCGGCGTGTCGCCGCAGCCAATTCACCCCACGCTTATTAAAATATAAGGGTGATTTTTTGGTTAAAGCCCCTGCCAGGGGCAATTTAGATTTATGCGTTTCTAACTATCAATCAGCATTCTCCCCTTATTCCTCATTCCTAATTAAAAAAGGACTGCCAAAAGCAGTCCCTTTTTATATTAAAATTTAAGTCTTAGCCCATTACAACTACAACTTCGTGAACGCCGCCGTCAAATGCAGGGATAACGTTTCCGTCAATTGCATTGCCGTCAACTGTAACGCTCTTAACGCCGCTTTCAACGTGTGAAGGGTTTTCAAACTTGATATTGTATTCAGCACCACGATACTTTCTTGTAATTGTGTAGCCGTCCCATGTTGAAGGAATTGAAGGAGCAACCTTTAATCCGTCAAAGTCAGGCTGTACACCAAGAATGTACTGTGAAATAGCTACCATATTCCATGCAGCTGTACCTGTAAGCCATGAGTTCTTTCCTTCACCGAATCTGCTTGCATCTTTACCTGCAATCATCTGACCATATACGTATGGTTCTGTCTTGTGAAGGTCTGAAATTTCTTCATTGAATGCCGGAGCAATCTTTGAATAATATTCAAATGCCTTGTTTCCTCTGCCTGCGTATGCTTCAGCACAGATTATCCAAGCATTGTTATGTGTAAAGATACCTGCGTTTTCTTTGTATCCGCCTGGATATGTTGAAATTTCACCATACTGAACATAATACTTTGTATATGCAGGGTTGTTAAGAACAAGACCGTATTTTGTGTTGAGGTACTTATCGATAGAATTAAGAGTCTTAATATCTGCTCCTTCTTCCTTACCGATTTCACTCATTACAGCAAAGCCCTGTGGTTCGATAAAGATCTTACCTTCTTCACATTCCTTTGAACCCATCTTGTTGCCGTTTGCATCATATGCTCTGATGAACCAATCGCCATCAAATGCACTTGCCATAACGTTCTTCTTCATCTTGTCGATTTCTGCCTGTGCCTTTTCAGCTTCAGCGTCCTTGCCAAGGTGCTTTAAGATACCAACAAATGTTGGTCCAACATATGTAAAGAGTGTTGCAACCATAACTGATTCAGCTGTCTTTGAATAGCCGCCTTCAGCTGCAAACTTAGGGTTTGTGTATGTCTGGAAGCTTTCACCTGGTGTGTCTGAGAAACATGAAAGGTTGATACAGTCGTTCCAGTCAGCTCTCATTGCAAGTGGAAGTCCGTGAGGTCCAAGGTTGTTTACAATATGATAGAATGAAACTGTAAGGTGGTCGAGCATTGTCTTAGCCTTTGATTCATCGTTATCATAAGGAACTTTTTCATCAAGAATTGACCAGTCGCCTGTTTCCTTGATATATGAACCAACTGAAAGAATCATCCACAATGGGTCATCAGAGAAGTCGCCGCCGATGTCTGAGTTACCCTTCTTTGTAAGTGGCTGATACTGGTGATAGCATCCACCGTCTTCAAGCTGAGTAGCTGCAAGGTCGATAAGTCTCTGTCTTGCTCTGTCAGGAATCTGGTGAACGAAACCGAGAATATCCTGGTTAGAGTCACGGAAGCCCATACCACGACCGATACCTGATTCAAAATATGAAGCAGATCTTGAAAGGTTAAATGTTACCATACACTGATACTGGTTCCAGATATTTACCATTCTGTTTACCTTGTCATCAGGTGTGTTTGCCTTGTAAATTCCGAGGAGGTTGTCCCATGTTTCTTTAAGTTCAGCAAGACCGGCAGCAACCTTTTCAGGTGTGTTGTACTGTTCGATCATTGCGTGAGCAACTTCCTTGTTTAATGTCTTGCCGTCAGCTTCAAACTTCTTTTCAACAGGGTTTTCAGCATAACCTAAAATATAAATAAGGTTCTTGCTTTCGCCAGGTGCAAGTGTAATTTCCTTGTAGTGTGAAGCGATTGGTGACCAACCGTCAGCAACTGAATTATTTGCCTTGCCTGCTGTTACAGCCTGTGGATCATTAAAGCCGTTGTAAAGACCGATAAATGAATCTCTGTCTGTATCAAAACCGTCAACAGTATCATTTACTGAATAGAATGCGTAGTGGTTACGTCTGTCTCTGTATTCAGTTCTGTGGTAAATTGTTGAACCATTGCCTTCAATTTCAACACAACCTGTTGAGAAGTTTCTCTGGAAGTTTGTGCAGTCATCCTGAGCGTCCCATAAACACCATTCTGCAAATGAGAAAAGTTTAAGAGTTTTAGCTTCGCTGCCTTCATTCTTAATAACAAGGCTCTGAACTTCGCCGTTGTAGTTCTGTGGAACGAAGAATGTAACTTCTGTGCTTACTCCGTTTTTCTTGCCCTTGATGATTGTGTAACCCATACCATGACGGCACTGATATTCATCAAGTTCTGTTTTAACAGGTGACCAGCCAGGTGACCAGATTGTACCGTTGTCGTTGATATAGAAATAACGTCCGCCCATATCAATCGGAACGTTGTTGTAACGATAACGTGTTATTCTTCTGAGACGAGCATCTTTATAGAAACAATATCCGCCTGCTGTGTTTGAAATAAGAGAAAAGAAACCCTGATTACCAAGATAGTTTATCCAAGGATAAGGTGTTCTTGGGTTTTCAATTACATACTCTTTGTTAATATCATCGAAATGACCAAATTTCTTCATTGGAAATACTCCTTTATTATTTTATTTGCATCGCTATATGCTAATTTATTATAACATATAATACTAATAATTTCAATAGTTTTTGCAATATTTCTATTAAAAAATTTTCAGTCCTTGTTTGTGCACATTTACAGACGGACTAAAGCTTTAAAAAAGTTATTATAAATACAAGTCCGAATATACTTGTTAAATTAAATAAAGAAACATAATATTTTTTATGCAATATCACGATATTGCAATTTAAGTATTGACATTACAGAAAAACTATGCTATAATAAACAAGCTGATTCGGCAACGAGTTAGGCAACAAATCAAAATAAAGTGGCCCGTTGGTCAAGCGGTTAAGACATCGCCCTTTCACGGCGGGATCATGGGTTCGATTCCCGTACGGGTCACCAAATCCGATGCATTTGCATCGGATTTTTTTGTATCTGTTTATAATCTTCTTTTATACTTATAAAAATAATATTCCTGATATTGAAATTTGATAGTAATTATGTTATAATGAAAAAAGTCAAGTAGGAGTGAAATTTTATATGAGCAAAATAAAAGAAGTTCTGCATGAAAAGAGAAAAATAACAGAAGAACATATTAAACAGCTGCAACAAGAAGGAAAACAAGGTATCCGCTACACCGCCATGATGCCTGATATTACGTTTCTGGTATTAGGATTATTAAGCGATGTTGGCTGGATAATACATCTTGTGGCAGGTATTATTTATTTTTGTAAAAATGGTTTTCATTATGTATCGGATTACATATCTCTCATCGCATTGATTGGTATCATATTCGGCATCGCCTATATTATTTATCTGAATAAAATACACGAAAAGGAAATTGCCACAAAACTTCAAAAGGATTTTAGTTTTGGTGTAACTGTTTATTCCGGATTAGCAGGTGCTGTTATCGGAATATTCCAAATCATAACACATACAAATATTTCGTCTGAACTTGTGTGGATAATACTTGGAGGATTCCTGAACTTTGCTTCAGGATTGCCAATTTATCTCTCATTTAAAAAAGGAATATTTTATGGAGTAAAATAATTTTTCACATATTTTAACGAAACAGATAATATTCTAATTTAAAAAACCTCCCCGAAAATTTCAGGGAGGTTTTTTTATTATATTGCATCTCTGTATCTGTGCCTTTTTTTATTTGTTTCTCGATAATATTCAGCTTTATCAGCATACATATTTTTATCCGCTATGCTAACAAGTTTTTCAAGTGAACAGCCTTTATTTCCGTCAGCAGATGCCCAGCCTGATGACATACTTAAATTCCATTTTGCATCTGTTTCATATTCATTAGCTTTGACTTTCAGTCTTTTCTGCAATATTTCAGGAAAGGATTTATATTTATCTGCAATGACTATAAATTCATCTCCGCCTGTCCTGAAAATTTTTCCATAATCTCCAAAAACAGATTTTATACATTTTGAAGCGGCTTTAATATACTTGTCCCCTTCATTATGTCCATATGTATCGTTAACACCTTTTAATCCGTTGACATCAATTGAATAAACATAAAGATTCTTGGGAAGTTCTGTTTCAGAATATTTTTCAAGAACTTCGTGATATGCAAATCTGCTTAAAAGACCTGTAAGTGAATCGGTTCTTAAAAGATTATCCTGCCTTCTCATTGTGTTATCGTTGATAACCTGTCCGAATTCGCTGTAATGAATAAATATCAAAACAGAACCTATCGTAACACCAAGTGAAGACGTCCTTATATCCGAAGGCGACGTTTCCTGAATTACAATTGCAAAAATAACAAACAAAACTATCAAAAAAAGCGATGAGCGGTTTTTCTTTTCAAACGACTTGCCATAAGCCCAGAAATCTCTCAAGAGCATGAGAATTTCAAAGATGTAAACAAGCGTATATAGAAAATATAAATCTCCGTGATGATAATTATTATTGCTGTCTATGTAAAAAGTCCACCCCGTAAAAATAGAGATTATCTGAAACACTGCATTTACAGCAATCAATCCCCACATGATTTTTTTATGCCTGTTTTTTGATGAAACCTGTGATATTAAAAATATGCCTATCATAGGCGTAAGAATGTAATCTGTTGCCTTTATAACGGAATGCAAGTAAATAGTCCAGTGCGGTGCACCATTTAAAATAATTGAAAACCATTCTGATATTGATGCAAGACCTATAACAGCATACGTCTGATAAAATCTTTTCTTCTCATTTTCTCCCAAACGTCCGTTTTCTTTCACAAGAACTGACATAATAAACAAAACTAAAATAGAAAGTGAAAAAACGGAAGTGTAATACCACATATTCTCTCCTCCCTTCAATTTTTTATAAATGAAATATTTTTTTCATTATACCGCCTTTTAAATCCATTGTCTATATAAAATTCTTATTTTTTTGTAAATCTTTGCACATTTTATTACAAAATATTCTGAATATCTATTTTTTTGCCGTCACATAAGATATAACAAAATTTTTTGAGATTATCTTCTGACCAAAATCAAAAAGTGGAGTAATTTTTTTATTTTTCAAATCAATTTCTATATTTTTCATACCGTATGATATGCCTTTGCCGTCAAATTTCACGACACTTTCTTTTAAAGTCCATAACTGAAAGAAAAGTTTATCTTTTTCTGTTGACTTTGCCAGTTCTGATGCTTCTTTTTCAGTAAAAACCCGTTTTACAACATTTTCACTGTGTTTTTTTATAATTTCAATATCAATTCCTATATTTTCATCGCTGATTCCCACACAAACAGCCTTATTACAATGACTTATGCTGAAAAAAATATTTTTATAATCAGAAAGAAACGGCTTTCCGTATTCTCCGTATTCAAATTGCGGATTTTTAATTCCATAATTTTCAAAAAGCATATCTTCAAGAAGTTTATGAGATATTTCGTGCTGTTGTTTTTTTGTAAGTTTAAAACTGAAAAATTCTGCAAAAATCAAAGGTTTTTCAAATATTTTTACCCTCATTTTTTTATCACCACCACTAATATTATAGCAAAAATAATTTCTTTTTGCAAGTTTTGTGCAAAATGACATAATTTTATCAACCTAATTATGCAAAACGTAAAAAATAAATTGCAAATGCAATATATAGTTGACATTTAATCTGATATATGGTATAATTAAGCCATAGTAAAAACAGTACCAAATAAATATTGTTTAAAACTACACAGGTATAAAAAACACCCGACAAACGGTTGGGGATTGTGCTTAAAAGTATGTTTTTTGCATACGAAACGGAGGATAAAACCAATTGAAAAATAAACGCATGAAAATTGCCAGAATTGAATGCGATTTGTCTCAGGATGAACTGGCAAGAGCGGTTGGTGCAACCCGACAGACCATAGGCATGATTGAGTCAGGCAAATATAACCCTTCATTAAATCTCTGCACATCGATTTGCAGGGTACTTGGAAAAACTTTAAACGACTTATTTTGGGATGAAGAACCCGAACAGGATGAAAACGAATAAAGGAGATGGGTGATATGTCTGAAAAGAAAAATAATTCTGTTCTCGATGAAAGGCAGACATATGAGCGTCAGCGACTTGGTTTTCATTGCTTTATGATTACATGTGTTGAACTTTGTGTTGTTCTTGTCGCTTCTATGTTCTGTTATGACTGGATAAATGAAAAGATTTCATTTTTTGCGGTCCTTATGTTTTGTCTTATAATTCCTGTTTTGTATTTTAACATCAGGACAAAGATAAGCGGTGTTACTAATCCTACGGAATGTATTTTTTCCGTTATACTTGCTTTTCTTTACCTTATTCTGCTTGTTGTTTCGGTTTTTACACATAATGTATCGTTTTTCACTGTTGTTTTTGGTATTTTATTTATCATAAACGGCGTAATCGGTGCGGTGTATATCAAAGCCGACAGCAAAGCTGCCAAAGATGACTACAACGAAGTCCACGGCAGCAAAACTAATAAAGATTAATTCCATATTCTTTTTTATAGAATATTTCTTTCCTTTCAATTATTCATATATGCAAAAAAGACCTCGAGTGGTCTTTTTTGTTTTTTATTTGGAAATTAAACCATATGTAAACCTCTCAGTCAGCATTCGCTGACAGCTCTCCTTAAAAGGCGAGCCTTTTTATTGTAATCGCAAGTTCAAGACAAAGCATCTTCTTAATTTCTCATTCCTAATTTACAAACAAAAATCTCCCCGAAATCGGGGAGATTATTTTGTTTACATAAGATTATGTACGTGTGTTAAAAGCTGTGCTGAAAGTACTACAGCTATAAGTGCTATCGGATATGTTGATGCATATGCTGAAGCAACATTTGATGTTCCTGCAACATTGATTAACGCACCAAGTGCCGGTGTTGATGTCATACCGCCTGTGAGTGAACCAAGACTGTTTAAAAGTGGCATCTTGAATACAAACTTTGCAAGGATAAATCCTATTACAAGAGGAATTATTGTTATTAATGCACCATAGAGGAAAAGTATTGCACCGTATTCAACAAGTGTTGAAACGAATTCTCGTCCGCCTGCTATACCTGCACCTGTTAAGAAAAGAATAAGTCCGAGTTCCTGACAGAATGATACTACTTCTTTTTTAACTTTAAGACTGAGTTTTCCTATATGTCCGAAATGTCCGAAGATAAGTCCCATTATAAGCGGACCGCCTGTCTGTCCAAGGTTGAAACTCTGTCCCCTGCCAAGAGGAATGTTTATGCTTCCGAGGATAAGTCCTGCAACAACTGTAAGTCCAAATGCTGCAATTCCGAATTTATCCATTTCAAAATACTTTTTACCGTCTGATTTTTTTGCATCTGCATCGCCTATTTTGATAAGCTGTCTTTCCTTTTCCATATCTGCATGGAGTATTTTTGGTATAAGCTGTACAAAAAGTACAACACCTATAACTCCAAACGGATACGCAACCGCTTGTCCTACCGCAACTTCTGCTTTACTTTCTGTTAAGATTTCTGTTGCTGTTGCAAATGCAGGTGTACTTGTTAATGCACCTGAAAGAAGTCCAACACCTATTTCTGTTGTCATATTCGGAGCAAACATTATAATTAATGCACAAGTTCCTGCACCTGCCACAATAATTATAAGTCCAAGCAGAACGTATGATTTGAAGTTCTTCACGAAATTTTTGAAGAATGTTGGTCCTGCAATAAGTCCTACTGACGTTACAAAGAAAATAAGTCCGAATTTTTCTGTCATTTCAAGGTATGATTCAACTGATGCGTTTGACTCTGCCCATTCAGGTATGTTGTCTACTCCAACCTGATAGAAATGACCCGCCACAATTGCTGTTAAGAATATTGCAGCACTTCCGAGTGATATGCCCTTTATGGATATTTTTCCTATGAGATAACCCACTACTATTATTGCAAATATGAAAAGAAGTACAAGCGACATCGTTCCCATATTGAATAAGTGAGTATCAAGGACATCAAACAACTGAAACTTCATTTTATCCTAAATCCTTCTTTCTATGACTCCTTACAATTTATAAGAAGTATTTTTCATTTTTTCCTATTTTCCTAAATACACAACAATACCCAGAGCCTGTTTTTAGGCAGACTCCGGGATTGATTTTATAAGTTTAAATTAGTCTTTGTTTGTTAATTCTTCGTTTAATGCGAAACCGTGAACATTCTTTGCATATGCAGGGAGAATCTTTGGTGAAACAGCATCTGTCTTGATACCTGCTTCGTCAAGTTCCTTTTCAAACTTAGCAATATGTGCAAGTGTAAGCTTTCCAACCTTAACATCTTTGCACTTCTTACCAGCATAAATACCAGCATTTCTACCGAATACGATAACGTCAAGGAGTGAGTTACCCATAAGTCTGTTTTCGCCGTGTACACCGCCAACAACTTCGCCTGCACAGAAGAGGTTTTCAATTGCAGTTTCATTTGTTGTTGTGTTGCCTGTTGTTTTAACTGCAACACCGCCGTTCTGGTAATGAAGTGTTGGGTAAACCATAATCGGAACCTTTCTTATATCGATTCCGTACTTGGCAAACATTCTCATCATTGCAGGAATTCTCTTTTCGATTGTTCCTTCGCCGCCGAGTTCTTCAATCATAGGAGTATCAAGCCATACACCGTCACCGATTGGTGAATGTACACCGTTGCCTCTCTTAACTTCTCTGATGATGCCTGAAGCACATACGTCACGTGTTTCAAGTGAATACATAAATGTTTCACCGTTTGCATTACAAAGTCTTGCACCAAGTGAACGTACCTTTTCTGTAACGAGTGCACCAACAATCTGGCTTGGGAATGCTGCACCTGTTGGGTGATACTGAAGTGTGTACTGATAAAGAAGTGGAGCACCTACTCTGTATGCAAGTACAAGACCATCGGCTGTTGCACCGTAATGGTTTGATGTTGGGAATCCCTGATAGTGCATTCTTCCTGCACCACCTGTTGCAAGGATTACGCACTTTGCTCTTGCTACATAAAGTTCATGTGTTTCCATATTCATAAGAACTGCACCTGCACACTTGCCTTCTTCATCAAGAATAAGTTCAATTGCAGATGTGAAGTCAACAACAGGAATACCTCTGTTTAAAACTTCATCACGGAGTGTTCTCATTATTTCAGCACCTGAATAGTCCTTACAAGCGTGCATTCTCTTTCTCTGAGTACCGCCGCCGTGAGTTGTTATCATTGTACCGTCTTCTTCCTTGTCGAACATAACGCCAAGGTCGTTGAGCCACTTGATGTCAGCCGGTGCGTGTGTAACGAGAGTGTTAACAAGTTCAGGAACATTCTTGTAGTGACCGCCGCCCATTACGTCAACGTAATGCTGCATTGGTGAGTCGCCTTCCTTATCTGCTGCCTGAATACCGCCTTCAGCCATCATTGTGTTTGCATCACCGATTCTGAGCTTTGTAACGATCATTACGTTTGCTCCTGCTTCATGTGCTTCAATAGCTGCTGATGAACCGGCACCGCCGCCGCCGATAACAAGAACGTCAACATCATAATCAATCTTATCGAGGTCGATGTCTTCTGCCTTTATTCTTGAATGAGCCTGAAGCATTTCAACCAATTCGATAGGTGCTTTCTGTCCCTTGTTAGGACCCATTTTGATTTCTGCAAACTGTTCTTTTATGTAGTCAGGATGATTTTCTTTTAAAAGAATATCCTTTTCATCTGCTGTAAGACGTCTTTCTGAATCAAGAAGACGACCTTCCTTCTGTGCCTTAACACGTTCAGCTCTGTGTGCTTCAACCTTTTTGATTGAATCCAACATTTCCTGTGTATATGCCATTTTCATTCACTCCTTATTTTTCAAATTCTCTGTTGTCGTAAATGTCACGTAATTCCTGTTCAGATTTGCACATCAAATCTTTCATAAGGTCATCATACTTACCGCCAACTATTTCTGCAACTCTGTCGATAAGGTGCTTACTTTCAGGAGCTTCATATTTACCATAAAGTCTTCTTGCAAGTTCAGCTACCTGTGGGTGTGAAATACCGGCAGGACATCTTGATGAACATACGCCGCACATTACACAGTCGAATGATTCTTCTGCACACTTTTTGAAATCAGCTCTCTGAGCATATGCAATATACTGCATTGTGTTGAGTCCCTGTGTACATGCCTTTGTACAGGCTCCGCAGCCTATACACTTGTAAATTTCAGGGTAAAGCTGCATCATTATCTGTTCGTTAGGTGAGATTTTGTTTATATCATAAATTTCTTTAACGAGTGGGAAGAACGGAAGCTGAGCTATGTACATATTATCCTGTACCTGTGTTGAGCAAGCAAGACATCCGTGGAGTTCCTTATCGCCTTTTATTCTGTATACTGTAGCACAAGCACCGCAGAAACCGTTTCTGCATCCGCAGCCTCTGATAAGCTGATAGCCTGCATATTCAAATGCTTTCATAATTGTAAGGCTTTCAGGTACTTCGTACTTTTTACCCATTAAAAATACATTTACCATTTTTTCCATTGTATTTTATCCTCTCTTTATCAATATTCACCTGTAAGTGCATTGAGTTCATCGAATCTGAATACAGGACCATCTTTACATACATATTTTGAACCTATATTACATCTTCCGCACTTACCGATCGCACACTTCATACGAAGTTCCATTGTTGTAAACACCTGTTCATAAGTAAATCCCTGTTCAAGAAGTCCCTGAAGAGTAAATTTAATCATTATAGGAGGTCCGCAGATAAGGACTTTTTTATTCTTGCTGATTTTTCCTGCTGCAACAAGTTCCTTGACATAGTTCGGTACGAATCCGACATTGTCAACGTGTTCCTGCCAGTTTTCTTCTTCAACGTCTATTGTAAGATGTACGTGAAATCCTTCAATTTCGTTTTTCCAAAGAGCAAGGTCGTCTGTGTCAACGAGGTCCTTTACTGTACGTGCACCGTATACAACGTCTACTTCACCGTAGTCTGCACGATTATCTTTAACATAGTTTATAACGCTTCTGAGAGGTGCAAGACCGATACCACCTGCAATAAAGAGAAGGTCTTCGCCCTTGAGATTTACACCCTGTACCTCAACTGTTTCATTAACAGGGAAAGGTCTGCCGTATGGTCCTCTTACTGTGATAAGTGAACCAACTTCAAGCTGATGTAAAAATGTGGTAAGATGTCCGCATCTTTTAATGCTGAATTCCATAAATTCCTTGTTTGTAGGTGATGATGTTATTGAAAACATACCTTCGCCTACGCCCGGAACAGAAACCATTGCACACTGACCAGGCATATGTTCAAAAAGTTTGCCGTTTGGCTTGCCGTCAGGACCGATGGCATTTACACGGAATGTTTTAACATCACTTGTATCCTGTCTGATGTCTGTGATAATTCCTACTGAAGGAATAAGTGTATCTTTTATTTCACTCATTATTTGTTCCCTCCATCAGTTCCGAGTTTCTTAATTACCTTGACAATGTTAAGGTGCTGAGGACATTTTGCAACGCATCTGCCGCAACCAACACATCCGAATGTGCCTTCGTTATTATCAGGATAATAGTAAAGTTTGTGCATAAATCTCTGACGGTATCTCTGCATCTGAGTATTTCTCATATTGCCGTGTGCACATTTTGTGAAGTCTGAGAACATACATGAATCCCAGCATCTGAATCTCTTTATGCCGTCATTTGTTTTGAAGTCACGAATATCGTAACACTGACAAGTTGGACATACGAATGTACAAGTACCGCAGCCAAGACATGCTTCTGAAAGTTCGTTCCATTCAGGTGCATTGAAAAGTCTGTCGAGATTTTCTTTATTATATTCATCGAAGCCTTTAAGTGAAAGATGTGCATAAGGAAGTTTTTCTGTAATTTCCTTTATTTCATTTTTCTTTGCTTCAACTGCCTTTTCATCGGCATCTTCAAGAAGTGATGAAACTGCTTCTGTGAGCTTTTCACCCTTTTCTGTGTTTGCCTGCCAGTAAAGTGTATCATCTGTTGTCCATGTTGTTACATCTCCGGCAGGGTCTGAAGCATCTATTCCGAAAGTGCTGCAAAAACATGATGTATCAGGTGCATTACAAGCATGAGTTACAATTGTTCCTGCTTTTCTTTTTGCTTCATAATATGTATCGAGATAACCTTTAAGGAAAACGTTATCAAGAATTTCAAAACTCTTTGCATCACAGGCACGAACACCAAATAATACAAATGGTTCGCTTGCTTTTTTAAGGTCAAGTACTTCGATTGTTTTTTCTGTTACTTTAAATCCGCAAAGGTCTTCACTCTGTGGGAAGATAAAATCTTTTGCTGACTTAACTGTGTTAACAGCTTCAAGTGCCACATCAGCACCTTCTGAATATTCTTTATATTCAGCTTTGCCGCCGTTTTCAACCGGAAGATACAGCTTCTGTGAAGCAGTAATCATTGCATAAAGTTCAGGTAAACGGCTTACAGCTATTTTTTTCATTATGCCTTACCTCCGTCTGAAATTGCATTTGGTTCAATATCTTCTGTTGTGAAGCTTACAAGAGGTGCTCTTGAACCTTCAACTGCTCCCGCCTGATATTCACCATAGTTTTCGTTCATATCCTTGATGAACTTGCGGTTTAAAAGATGAAGCGGAATGTTCTGAGGACATACTCTTGAACATTCGCCGCAGTCTGTACATCTTCCTGCAACGTGGAATGCTCTGATTATGTGGAACATATTTTCTTCAAATGATGTTGTGTTTGCCTTTGCATCAACCTGTGAATCAGGGTTATCAAATACGCAGGTACGGCATGTACATGCAGGACATACGTTACGACAGGCATTACATCTGATACATTTTGAAAGTTCGCTTCTCCAGAATTCGTATCTTTCATCTGATGACATAGCTTCAATTTCCTTGAGCTGGTCAAATCTTGATGTTGTATCTTCATTTACTGCTTCTTCGTCTTCTGTGCAGCAAAGAAGTTCATCATATATAACGTGCTTTGTTCCCTTGCCGTTTATGCTTCTGTCTAAAAGAACATCTGACTTGGCAACTGTTTTATCACCATAAATTGACTTGATAGTAACGTTTGTTTCGTCAGCTTCAATGTCTGTGATACCCTTTACGCCGAGTGCTTCGATTTTTCTTAAATCGATTTCTGATTCAGCAGGGATACCGATAACATATATGTTTTCTCTCTTAACTCTGTGTTCAGTTAAAAGCTGATTTAAACTATATGAATCAGAAGGCTTCATAAGAACTGCTATTTTACCTTCTTTAAGTGTTTCTTTAACAAGATACTTGCTTAAATTCGGAGTTGAGAAATCATCATAAACAAGTTCGTCAATGTTGCTTTCTGTGAAAACAGCAGGTGACTGGTCATAGCTGTATTCGCCCTTTCTCCAGCCAAGAACTCTGTTTACTTCTCCGGAGGCAAGAAGTTCTTTTGCACGGGCGATTATTTCATTGGTTCTTTGCATCTTATATCCTCCAGTCTCTTGCATTCACCAAGCTTTTCAATATTTTCGCAGAATGAATTCATAACTTCAGAAAATCTTGCACCTTCAGCAGCTGAAACCCATTCAACTCTTGTTCTTTCACGTTCGATTCCAAGGAAATCAAGCATAGAGAAAAGCATTGCCATTCTTCTTCTTGTGTAATAGTTACCTGTTGAGTAGTGACAATCTCCAGGGTGACATCCGCAAAGGATAACCCCGTCTGCACCTCTCTGGAATGCTTTTAAAACGAAAAGCGGATTAACTCTGCATGAACATGGCACTCTTATGATTTTAACATCTGCCGGATAAGACAAACGGCTTGAACCTGCAAGGTCTGCTCCCGCATATGAACACCAGTTACAGCAGAATGCAACTATAGTAGGCTTGAATTTGCCGTCAACATATTTTACTGACATACTGCATCTACCTCCGCCATTATCTGTTTATTTGTGAATCCCTTTAAGTCCATAGCACCTGAAGGACAAGCAACAGTACAAGCACCGCAGCCCTGACATACAGCTTCATTTACAACTGCAACACGTCTTACTTCTCTGCCTCTGTTGAATTCTCTGTCTTCATATGTAATAGCACCGTATGGACAAACATTAGCACAAGTTGAACATCCGTTACAAAGTTCGTGGTTAGGGCTTGATACGCAAGGGTTACCCTTGAGTGAATCCTTTGAAAGAAGTCCTATTACCTTAGCTGCTGCGGCTGATGCCTGTGCAACTGTTTCAGGAATATCCTTTGGACCCTGACACATACCTGAAAGGAATACACCTGCTGTGGCACATTCTACAGGACGGAGTTTTGCGTGTGCTTCGTTAAGGAAGTTATTCGGGTCAATACTGATTGCAAGCTTTGTTGCAATATCTCTTACTGATGGTTCAGGTTCAACTGCTGCTGCAAGAACTACCATATCAGCCTTTATCTTGACCTGTTCATTTGCGATAAGGTCGCTTCCCTGTACAAGGAGATGATCCCCTTCAGGTGTTACCTTACCTACCATACCCTTGATATAGTCAACACCATACATTTCAACGGCTCTTCTGTAGAATTCATCATAAGCCTTACCAGGTGTTCTTACGTCTATATAGAATACGTGGATTTCTGTTCCAGGATTATGTTCCTGAATCATCATTGTGTGCTTTGCTGTGTACATACAGCAAACCTTTGAACAATATGGCTTGCCGCAGCCTGATGTATCTCTTGAACCAACACACTGAATGAATACAACTGACTTTGGCTTCTTTCCATCTGATGGACGAACGATTTCACCATTTGTAGGACCGTCAGCTTTCATTATTCTTTCGAGTTCAAGTGATGTGATTACGTCAGGACTTTCGTTATATGCAAATTCACCGAACTTATCAAGATTTGTTATCTGATAACCTGTTGCAACAACGATTGCACCGTATTTACGTTCGATGATTTCATCTTTCTGATCAAAGTCAATTGCCTTTGCTGTACAAGCATCTACGCACTTGCCGCATTTGCCTGTCTTGAAATGAATACAATGTGCTGCATCAATTGCAGGAACGCAAGGAACTGCCTGTGCAAAAGGAATGTATATTGCACCTCTTGTGTTGAGTCCCATATTGAATTCATTTTTAATACCCTTGTTTACGTCTTTGATTTTTGCCATAGGACAAGCTTCAGTACAAGCACCGCATCCTGTACATGTGTATTCGTTTACATATCTTGCCTTACGCTTTATCTTAACATCAAAGTTACCGATATAACCCTTTACATCATCTATTTCACTGTATGAGAAAATGTTGATATTTTCGTTCTGCTTTGCTTCAACCATTTTCGGTGTGAGGATACATGATGAACAGTCAAGTGTTGGGAATGTTTTATCAACCTGTGCCATTCTTCCGCCGATTGTAGGATTCTTTTCAACAATGTCTACTTCAAAACCTGCATCTGCTACGTCTATGGCTGTCTGGATACCTGCGATACCGCCGCCGATAACAAGACATCTCTTTGTTACAGGAATTTCACTTTCCTGAAGCGGAGTATCAAGCTGAACTTTTGCAAGTGCTACTGTCATAAGTGAAATAGCCTTTGCTGTTGCAACTTTCATATCCTTGTGAATCCATGAACAGTGTTCACGAATATTTGCAATTTCTACTTTATATGGGTTAAGACCTTCGGCTGCTGCTGCCTTTCTGAAAGTTGCTTCATGCATTCTTGGTGAACATGAGCAAACAACAACACCTGTTAATTTATAATCTTTAATTGCCTGTCTGAGCAAATTCTGACCTGCTTCTGAACACATAAACATATATTCAGTTGCAAATACAACGCCCGGCTGCTGCTTAGCTGCTTCAACAACAGCAGTAACATCAACAGTACCTGCAATGTTTGTACCACAATGACAGACAAATACACCTATTCTTTGCATTTTGTCACTTCCAATCTATTATTTACTGTACTTACGGAATGCACTCATAAGAGCCTGCTGCGGAAGTTCATCATCAAGCTTTTCAGCAATGTCTTCAGGTGCAAGATGATTTCCGCCCTGCTGACGAACAACAAGAAGTCTTATTGCTTCAATAAGTCCGCCCGGTGCAACGTTTCTTGGGCATCTTTCGATGCACGCCATACATGAAAGGCAGTTCCAGAGAGATTTTGAATTCATAAGTTCTTCAATTCTTCCCTTTTCTACCATTGAAACGAATTCATGTGGATGATAATCCATTTCATCAAATGCCGGACATCTTCCGCTGCATTTTCCGCATTTCATACAGGTACTTGGATTGGTTCCGCTGATCTGTTTTACTAATTCAGATAATTCCTTATCTATTTTCATTACTTATCAGCCTCCTCTTCTTTAATTCCGAGTGCCTCTGCCAATAATTCTGTGATGTAGTATACAGGCAGCTTTGTTTCTGTTGCATTTTCCTTTAAGTTATAAAGGCAAAGCGGACAGGCTGTGATAAGTGCTTCCGCACCCTGAGTTTTTGCATTGCTCATTATCATTTCAACTCTGTTCTGTGCAAGCTTTTTGTTCTCAACTGTAACGTAACCGCCGCAGCATTCGTTTCTCATCTGATAAACAACAGGTTTTGCACCGAGTGCCTTTATGAAATCTTCAATGATTGTTGGTTCTTCAGGATTATCAAACTGCATAACCTTTGAAGGACGAAGTAAAAGACATCCGTAATATGCACCGATATTTTTTCCTTTAAGAGGATTTTCTTTGTTTTCTTTAACTTTTTTTGCGATTGTGTCGAAACCGATAACATCACGAAGCATTTCAAGATAATGAAGCACTTCTGTTTCACCGTGGTAATCTTCACCTTCGTTTAAGTAAGTATTTGCCTTGTATGCGAATGTTTCGTCAGTTGCCATATCGTTGTTTACACGCTTTAAAACGTTGTAACAGGCACTGCACACTGCAACAAGTTTTCCGCCGTTTTCCTTAGCTGCCTTCAAAGCACGAACCGATGAAAGTTTGTTTGCAACTTCGTCCTTGCCGGATACATACACCGCACCGCAGCACTGCCATTCAGGAATTTCCTGAAGTTCAGCACCAAGTGCTTCTGCACATTTTCTTGCATACTTATCGAGAACTTTTGCTTTTGTTTTCAGAGTACAGCCAGGATAATAATTTAATACCATAGTCTACCTCCAGATATTACCACACAAAATTTTTCTGTGTGATTTATGAATGGGAGCGGCAGGGGTCATATTCTCCCCCGCTGCCCGTCATTTTTTGTTTATCTTATGCCATTTCTTCAGGATGGAAAACTTCATCAAACTTTTCAGCTGTTAAGAATCCAAGTTTTACGCAAGCTTCCTTGAGGGAAATATTTTCCTCATAAGCAAGGTGTGAAGTTTTTGCTGCATTTTCATAACCGATATATGGGTTAAGTGCTGTAACAAGCATAAGTGAATTGTGAAGATTGTGGTGCATTTTTTCCTTGTTTGCCTTAATGCCAACTGCACAATTTTTATTAAATGATGTTATGCCTTCTGCTAAAAGCTTAACTGACTGTAAGAAGTTGTAAGCGATAACAGGCATAAATACGTTAAGTTCAAAGTTACCCTGTGATGCTGCAAAACCAACTGCTGCATCATTACCCATTACCTGTACTGCAATCATTGTCATTGATTCGCACTGTGTAGGGTTTACCTTACCAGGCATAATTGAGCTGCCAGGTTCGTTTTCAGGAATTTTAATTTCTCCAAGACCGTCTCGAGGACCGCTTGCAAGCCATCTTACATCGTTTGCAATCTTCATAAGGTTTGCAGCAAGTGCCTTTAATGCACCGTGTGCAAATGTGATGTCATCCTTTGATGTAAGAGCGTGGAACTTGTTTTCAGCTGTAACGAATTCCTTGCCTGTAAGTTCTGAAACTGCCTTTGCAACTTCTTCTGCAAATCCTGCCGGTGCGTTAAGACCTGTACCAACGGCTGTACCGCCAAGTGCAAGTTCTCTTAAACCGCCAAGTGCAAGTGTAAGCTGTGCCTTTGATTTTTCAAGCATATTTCTCCAGCCTGAAATTTCCTGTGAGAACTTTATCGGAACTGCGTCCTGAAGATGTGTACGTCCGCTCTTTACTATTCCTTCATTTTCAGCTTCAAGACGCTTAAATGTTGCAATGAGTGTATCAATTGCAGGGAAAAGTTTATCTTCAATCTCAACTGCTGCTGCAATGTGCATCGCTGTTGGGAATGTGTCGTTTGAGCTCTGTGACATATTTACATGGTCATTTGGATGAAGAAGTTTCTTGCCGAGAATTTCATTTCCTCTGTTTGCAATAACTTCATTTGCATTCATATTTGACTGTGTGCCTGAACCTGTCTGCCATACAACGAGTGGGAAATGTTCATCAAGCTTGCCTTCTGCAACTTCTGTTGCGGCTTCTGTGATGCCCTTTAATCTTTCGTCGTCAAGTCTGCCAAGACGGTTGTTTGCTATTGCAGCAGCCTTCTTGAGTATACCGAACGCATGTGTTATTTCTCTCGGCATTTTTTCAATACCGATTTCAAAGTTTTTGAAGCTTCTCTGTGTCTGTGCTGCCCAATATACATTTGCAGGAACTTTAACTTCACCCATTGAGTCGTGTTCAATACGATAATCCATCGGATAAAACCTTCTTTTCTATAAATTTTTCGGAAATAATTTCCTTATATTTTAATGTGGTCTATAACTTCTCTGAGGCTTGCTGCACTCTTTGCAAAGAGTTCATCTTCTTCAGGTGTCATCTTAGGAGCAATCTTTCCTACAATACCCTTTGAATTGAGAACTGTCTGAATGCTGAGGCAGATGTCTTCCTGACCATATTCGCCGTGAAGCATTGTTGAAACAGTTGCAACTGAGTTTACGTTGTTTAAAAGATACTTACAGATATGGCATACTGAAAGTGCAATTGCATAATATGTTGCACCCTTACGCTTGATGATAACACCGCCTGACTTCTTTGTGAAATCAAGAACATCATCATAGTTTGGTTCGCCAATTCCTTCAAGTGCTGTACCTTCAAGACTTGCTGCAAAATCCTTTATCGGAACGCCTGCAACTGTTGCAAGTGACCAAGGAACAAATGATGAATCACCGTGTTCGCCAAGAACGCTTGCGTGAATGTTCTTCTGGCTGATATTGAAGTGATTTGCAAGTGTTGAACGAAGTCTTGATGTGTCAAGAAGTGTACCGCTTCCAAGAATTCTGCTTTCAGGAATGTTTGTAATCTTATGGAATACATAAGTTAAAACGTCAACAGGGTTGCTTACGATCATATAAATAGCGTTTGGAGCATATTTTGTGATTTCCGGAGCAATCTGCTTTAATATATCAACGTTTGCCTGTGCAAGGTCAAGTCTTGTCTGACCAGGTTTACGTGGAAGACCTGATGTGATAATAACTATATCAGAATCAACTGCTTCTTCATATTCACCTGCGTGAATGTTTACATTTCCAAAAAATGATGCGCCCTGACTGATATCCATTGCTTCGCCAAGTGCTTTTTCCTTGTTGATGTCTATCATAAGGATATCTGATGCAATGCCTTCAACTGCAAGTGTGTAAACAATACTTGCACCTACGCTTCCTGCACCGATTACAGTAATTTTTCTACCCATAATTTAGGTTTACCTCACTTTCAAAGTAACTTATTATTTTATATTTTAAAGATACATCTCTTTGACGCACCTCTAATTTCTTTTATTTGCTAAGAAGTTTGTCGATTGACTCTGCTGCTTTCTTTCCTGCACCCATTGCAAGAATAACTGTTGCAGCACCGCTTACAGCGTCACCGCCTGCATAAACAGTATCTCTTGATGTGTGGCATGTATCTTCATCAACGACAATACAGCCTCTCTTGTTTACTTCAAGTCCCTTTGTTGTTGAAGCAATAAGAGGGTTTGGTGTTGTACCGATTGACATAACAACACAATCCATATCAACAACGTGTTCTGAACCAGGCTTTGCAACAGGTCTTCTTCTTCCTGATTCATCAGGTTCGCCAAGTTCCATTTCAATGCACTTAACACCCTTTACAAAACCGTTTTCATCTCCAAGAATTTCAACAGGATTGTTGAGTGTCTTGAAAATAATGCCTTCTTCTTTTGCGTGTTCAACTTCTTCTGCTCTTGCAGGAAGTTCTGCTTCGCTTCTTCTGTATATGATATATACATTTTCAGCACCAAGACGCATTGCTGATCTTGCTGCGTCCATTGCAACGTTACCGCCGCCGACAACAGCAACATTTCTGCCCTTCATAACAGGTGTATGTGAATCATCTTTATATGCTTTCATAAGATTGATTCTTGTTAAGAATTCATTTGCTGAATAAACACCCATAAGGTTTTCACCAGGTATATTCATAAATCTTGGAAGACCTGCACCTGAACCTATGAATATTGCATCATAACCGTCTGATTTAAGGTCATCAATTGTATATGTTTTACCGATGATGTGGTTTGTTTCAATGTCAACACCGAGTTCTTTAAGATTTGATATTTCTCTCTGGACAATTTCCTTTGGAAGTCTGAACTGAGGAATACCATACATAAGAACGCCGCCTGCAACGTGAAGTGCTTCAAATATTGTTACATCATAACCCTTCTTTGCAAGCACACCGGCACATGAAAGTCCCGCAGGACCTGAACCTACAACTGCAATTTTCTTTCCGTTTTTAGTTTCAGGCTTTGAAACTGGCACGTTTTTGCTCATTCTTAAATCTGCTGCAAATCTTTCAAGTCTGCCTATTCCTACAGGGTCGCCCTTAACGCCTCTTACGCAATGCTTTTCACACTGGCTTTCCTGTGGACAGACTCTTCCGCATATTGCAGGTAAAAGTGAGCTTTCTGATATTACATCATATGCTCCGTCATAATCTCTTTCTTTTATCTTTTTGATAAATCCAGGAATATTTATTCCTACAGGACATCCTGAAACACACTTTGGATTTTTACATTCAAGGCATCTCATTGCCTCATTTACTGCTGTTTCTTCGCTGTATCCGAGTGCTACTTCTTCAAAATTTCTTTTTCTTACTTCTGGGTCCTGTGAAGGCATCGGATTCTTTTCAAGCTGCATATTGAATTTTGCCATTATTCTGCCTCCTTTGCCTTTAAGAGATTGCATTCGTGTTCTTTTTCTTTTGCTTCAAAATCACGATACATTCTGCTTCTTGTCATAGCTTCATCAAAATCTACAAGATGACCGTCAAATTCAGGACCGTCAACGCAAGCAAACTTTGTTTCTCCTCCAACTGTTAAACGACAGCCGCCGCACATTCCTGTGCCGTCTACCATAACAGGGTTCATTGAAACTATTGTTTTAACTCCGTATTCCTTTGTTAAAAGACAGACAAACTTCATCATAGGCATAGGTCCTATGGCAATTACTTCATCATACTTTTCACCGGCATCTAAAAGTTCCTTGAGTGCATTTGTAACAAGTCCCTTTTTGCCAACTGTTCCGTCATCACTCATAAGAATGAACTTTGAGCTTGCTGCTCTCATTTCATCTTCAAGAATAACTATATCCTTGCTTCTGAAACCTGCTATCATATGAACTTCTGCACCAAGGTTATGAAGTTCTTTTGCAACCGGATATGCAATGGCACAGCCAACGCCGCCGCCTACAACTGCAACCTTCTTTATTCCTTCAACTTCTGAAGGCTTACCAAGAGGACCTGCAAAGTCTGCAAGCTTTTCACCCTCTTTGAGTGTATCAAGACGCATTGTACCGCAGCCTACTATCTGATATATTATTGATACTGTTCCCTTTTCTCTGTCGTAATCAGCAATTGTAAGAGGGATTCTTTCAGCATCATCATGTGAACGAAGAATTATAAACTGTCCTGGCTTTGCGTGACGTGCAACCATTGGTGCATACACAACCATTTCAGCAACAGTTTCGTTCAGTTTTCTTTTTGAAACTATTTCGTATTTTTCCATTTGATTAACCGGATAAATATCCAATTTCCTTTCGTAATAATAAGTAACCTAATTTCTTTAAGCGTTCATCGGCATTTCAGTGCCTTATATGCTTAAACATCTTTATTTTATATCTATCACACTATACTTTATATTGTATCAAATTTCAATATAATTGTAAAATATAAATGTCAAATATCGATATTCACTTATCGATATAAGCAAATTACATTTGTTTTGATTTTTGGCAATATTTATACTTAATAAAATATACAACCATATGCACAATAATAAGTTATCGCAGTTAAATTACTAAATGTAAAAGAACAAAAACGGCTTAATTTGTCTATATTTTACATTCAAGCTGTCTTGATGCAATAATTTACTTGATTTTTACCTTATTTTTAGTTATACATAGCTAACTTAACATATGCTGTTACATATATTTTTTTATATATTAAGAGTAAAAGTTTTTTATTTCTAAAGCTGATAATTTACTTTCTCAATATAATCTATTGTATTCTTAACTGAATAAACACAATCAAGGAATAATTTTTCAGCATAAGATAAATCATAATTTTTTCTGAACACAAAATAGTCAAGCATAACCGTTTCATCTTCGGTTTTTATCTGAACAAGCTGATTCTTTTTAAGCGTTGCTCTTGTGACAGGTGAATCAAGCATCCAATATTTACAGGAACTGTTTATTATATCTGTGCAAGTATGCAAGTCACTTATATATGCTTTTTTATAATCTACACGGGGTGTATTATCTTTTATATGATATGGAAGATTTTCTTCACGCTGGCACAAACGCACCATTTTTTTCAGACTTTCATTTGTTAATATCTGCTTGTTTGCATTCTGATTTCTTGTTGAAATTATTGCCCCTGCTCTGTATTTCCATATCATACTTGCTTTTAAATTATGGTCACTGCAATATTTAGTAAAATTCTGGCTGTCTTCCTCTGCAACTCTTATAACTGCCATTCTGTAATTACTATATAAAATTTCAGATAACGCATTAAGCGGAGTAGTCTGAAAAACGTCAACTTCAAGTGTAACGTCCTTATTTATTTTCATAAATTCGTTCACGCAGTCATTAAAAGAATAACTTTGCGGAACACATATTCTTATGTTATTATTTTTAAGCCTTTTAGAAATCTGATTCATTCTTTCAAGTTCAGCTATAACATTTCTTGCATATTCAAGAAACTGTGAACCCTCTTCCGTTACCATTACACCTTTTGTTGAACGCTCAAAAATTGTTATGTCAAGCGACTGTTCAAGTTCTTTTATTGCCTTACTCAAGTTCGGCTGTGCCATAAAAAGATTTTCAGCTGCCTGAGTAAATGACTGTGTTCTTGCAACTTCTATTGCATATTTCAAATGCAGAGTATTCATAACAGATACCTTTCTTTCAAATAATTATATATTAATTATATCAGATTTAAAAAAAATTGTCAAACAAAAAGGACTGCAAAATGCAGTCCTTCAAAATACAATACTTTTTATATATTTAATTATTCAACTTCAAGTGTTTCATTTTCTGATGCTGATTCACCATCTGTACCGTCACCGCCGGCATATTGATTCTGCATATAATCCTGATATATATCATAATAATAACAGCATATATCAGTTAAGACAAGTGTTACGGCATCATACTTTTCACCGTCATTTTTTATAAGCAATGTTTTATAGTTCTGTGTTGAATCTGATGAATCTTTTACTGTTTCATCTACACTATAAAACTTATCGGAATTTTCAATAAATGCATATGTTGGTGCAAAAACTGTTGGGAACTGGTCTTCATAGTCAGCAAGTGAATTTTCAAAAACAGAGTTGATTACATCAACCATATTATCTTTAGCTTCTGATTTCTTTATATGATTGCTCTTGAACTGAGATACTTTTACATCATCCGAAGAGAACTGTGATGAAGCTATATCTGCAAGCATAAGGTCAAGTGCTTCCTGAACATCACTTTCTTCAAAATCATATGTGTTCTTTACTTCTTCAAGATATGCATCAGGAAGTTCTTCAACTATTTTTGATGAATCAGCCTCTGCAATGCTTTCCCATGTTTTTCCAAGTGAGTCGTATGTTCCCTTTAATGTTTTGAATACAATTGCAAAAACTGTTGCAAAAATCAAAACGAAAACAATTACAACAATTGCAACTATAAGAATTATTTTACCCGCACCGCTTTTCTTTTTAATGGCAGGATTTGGAACTGACTCATATCCGCTGTTTCCTGTCGGCATCTGATAATTTGTGTTTGAATAATCTGATGTGCCGTTTAAAATTGGTGAGTTGCTTTCTTCTGAACTATCTGTTGTTTCCTGTGCTGTCTGCTGATTTTCAGCAACGTTTTCTGTATTAGCTGACTCTGTATTCTGAACCGCAGTTTCTGTTTCATTTACAGCTGTTGTTTCTTCATCTGAAACTTTAGCTCCACAGTTAATACAGAACTTCGCTGTATCGCTTGTTTCTTTTCCGCAAAATTTACAAATCATTTGATTATCTCCTTAAAAAAATATAATACATTCATTATATCACACTTTTTACCTTTTGTAAATAGTTTTTTTAAATAAAAATCAGCGTCACAAATTTAAATGTGACGCTGAAAACATTATAAATTAATTGTAAAACGAATCCATGCATTTTCAATACTGTTTACAGATATTTTCATTTTATGCGAATCCATTATTGATTTTGCAATTGCAAGTCCGAGTCCGTAACCACCTGTCTGTCTTGCTCTTGATGAATCACTTCTGTAAAAACGTTCAAATATCTTTTCACGTTCATCATCTTTAATTGTACAGCCTGTGTTGAAAAATTCGAGTACAGGTCTTTCCTTTTCTTTTCGCAGTGTAACAATTATATTGCCTTTTTCATTTGAATATTTTATTGCGTTATCGATAAATATTGCTGTCAGCTGTTTTATCTGCTTTTCATTCCCCGTATATAAAATTCCGTCCTGAATATTTATCTGCAAATTTTTATTCTGTTCAAATGCGGAACTTTCAAACGGAAGTGCTGCATTTGTTACAGCTTCCGAAAGTGAAAACTCTGTAAATACTTTTTCAGGTTCTTTTGCAGCGTCCATTCTTGAAAGGTCGAGCAACTCATATACAAGTGTTCTCATTCTTTCAGTCTGTCCTTTTATATAGCCAAGCCATTTGTTTTCACCTATTTCTTCTTCAAGCAAATCTGCATTTGCTGATATTACTGTTAAAGGTGTTTTTAATTCGTGACTTGCATCTGATATAAATTGCTTTTGTTTTACAAACGCTTCTTTGACAGGTTTTACCGTCCAGTTTGAAAGTATGACTGCAATTCCAAGTAAAACAAGCATTGCCGCAACAGTCACAAGAATACTTATCATAAGCATTTTTCTCATAAGTGCATTTTCAGATGATTTATTTGTGTAGACAAGCACATATCCGTAACTTTTTTCTGCCTTGTAATACTGATAATTATTTACTATTGCAGATACTTTATCTGAATTCAAAGCGGTATATGCAAGATATTCAAGTTGCTTATCTGTTAAAGAATCGGTATCTTTTAAATTTGTAACCCTATGTATTTCTTTGCTTTTATCAAGAACTATTGCAAAATAATCAACTGTTACAGAATTTCTGTTATCATTAAAGTCAAGTTTCGGCATTTTATCATCAGGCGGAGGCGGCGATTTTTCAGAATTTTCTTCCGCAATATTACCCTCCGTTATTGATGTACTTTCACTTGTTTCTGTTGATTCTTCGGTGGTTTCTGTCGTTTCTGAATTATTTACAATATCCTGATTTATTTTTTCAGTTTCAGCATTTGCCTCTGTTTCAATCTTTTCAGGAATATTATTTTCTATTTTTTCATTATTCGGATTTTGATTTATTATGGCAGTGGTTACTTTAAAATCTGCCTGAGGCTTAGCCGTTGTTGCAATTGGTTTATTATTCCCTGTTTTTTTATCAGTCGGTTTCTGATTTTTTACAGCTGTAGTTGTTTTGGAATTTGTCTGCCGTTTGACTGTCGTTACAACAGATCTATTATTATTTTCTGTTTTTTTGTCAGTCGTTTTTTGATTTTTTACAACTGTGGTTGTTTTGGGATTTGTCTGATGTTTGGCTGTTGTTACAGTCGGTTTATTACTGTTTTCCTTTGTTGGTTCTATATATTTTTCTATTGGTGCATTGTTGTCAGGTCTGTCATACGGTGGTCGGTCATAATCCCATCTGTCAAAATTCCATTCATCATCAGGTCTGCCGAAATCTCCATATTCATACGGTCCATAATAACGCTCATCTTTTAAATCAGCATTGCCGTCTGCTTTTTTATAGTCATCATCTGGAACATATTCCCACTCACCATTATTTTCAATATTTGATAAAAAATTTATTTCCGCTGACTTATCTGAAAAATTATTTTGGCTATATACCCTTCCCCTGTCGTTCTGACTGTCATCTTGCCCGTCAGGTTTATCAGGAACTCCATCTATATTTTCAAACTGAACAGATGCAGCTATGCGGCTCAATGTGCTTTCTGTCTGCATCATTCCTATTTTTCTTGTAACAACATTTATGCAGACTATTTCAACAACAAGAATAACCGACATTATAAGAGCAATTATTGCAATGAATTTAAGTCTGAGTTTTCTTATCATATTGCATCACTCTACCATTTCAAGTGCATAACCTATTCCTCTTGCCGTTCTTATCTTTACATTTGCATGAATTGACAAAAGTTTTTTTCTTAAAAATGATATGTAAACTTCTATGTTATTATATTCAATATCAGACTCATAACCCCAAATTTTTTCGATAAATCTTTCCTTTGGAATTATCTGTTTTGGATTTGCAATAAGCATTTCCATTATCTGATATTCTTTAAGACTGAGTTTCACATCACTTTCCATAAAACAAAGTGAATATGTTTTTTTATTCAGTTTTAAATCACCGAAAATAAAATCATCGCTTACATATTCTCCTTTACGTCTTGTCAAAGAACGTATTCTTGCAAGCAATTCTGACGTTACAAAAGGCTTTGTTAAATAGTCATCTGCACCGCAGTCAAGACCATTTATTTTATCTTCAATTTCACTTCTTGCTGTAAGCAGCATAACAGGTGTGCTTATTCCGTTTTTTCTAAGTGATTTAAGAACCGTTATTCCGTCCATAACAGGCAACATTATATCAAGCAATATGCAGTCATAAAGTCCGGTCAATGCATATTCAAGACCATTTTCGCCTGTATAAACACAGTCAACTGTGTAACGGTTTCTTTTAAGTATTTCAGCAAGTGTATCAGCAAGTTCCACTTCATCTTCAACAACAAGTATCTTCATTATTTACTCCTTGATTAAAAATTATTCCTTACTATTATTATATCATAAAACATTAAAATAGTCTGTAAAAATTATGTTAAAATGAAAAAATCGCCGATTCGGAAATAAATCGGCGATAAATTTTTTTACTTAATTACATCAGTAAACATATATCTCTGTAATGCTTCAGGGATTCTTACGCTTCCGTCTTCATTAAGATTGTTTTCAAGGAATGCAATGAGCATTCTTGGAGGTGCAACAACTGTATTATTAAGAGTATGAGCAAAATATTTGCTTCCGTCTGCTGCCTTTACTCTTATGCCGAGTCTTCTTGCCTGTGCATCGCCAAGATTTGAACAGCTGCCGACTTCAAAATATTTCTTCTGACGTGGTGACCATGCTTCAACATCTATACTCTTAACTTTAAGGTCTGCTAAATCGCCGCTGCAACATTCAAGTGTTCTTACAGGAATATCAAGTGTTCTGAAAAATTCAACTGTGTATGAATAAAGTTTCTTGAACCAATCCATACTTTCTTCAGGTTTACATACAACTACCATT
>JALEJO010000041.1 GCA_022769365.1 Oscillospiraceae bacterium
GTTAAAACCCAGAGCAAAAGTCCGAAAATATTGCTGTTTTTCATATGGCGAATTTTTTTGACCGCTAAAAAAGGCGGAATAAAAATTGCAAGATAAAATATTATAAGGTCAGGTATCATATAATTTTTTCCGATTATTCCCGAATAGGTATAATAGGCTGAAATTGTAAAAAACATTGCAAGCAAAGTTCCGATATATTTCAGCATTACAATATTTCCGGCTTCTTCACCAAGAATAATATACTCAAAAACAGTAAATAACATCATCGGGAAAAATATAAGCTTTAAATGTTCCCATGGACTTTCATTTATTGGTGCAAAACAGGCAACGAATTTATTATGTCCGAACCATTCATAAAAGAAATGCTGAAAAGCACCAAGTATGCCAACAAAAAAATATCCGATAATTTCATATGTTCTGATTTTTTTTACCATAAGCAAACCCTCCTGTTTTATTATATCCAAAACAAAAGGTTTTTATAACAAAAAAGAGACGCTTTCAAACGTCTCTTTTTATTTTATGTTTACTTATGAATTACTGAACATTCATACCGCAGCATTTTTTATATTTTTTACCGCTTCCACATGGACAAGGATCGTTAGGACCAATTTTCTTAGCAGCCTTAACAGTTCCGCCGTTGAAACTTCCGTCACCGGCTCCTGCATTAGGTGCATCAGGCTTTGCAACCTGTTCACGCTTAATTTCTTCATTTTGTCTTAAATGAACTGTAAGAAGCATTCTGACTGTCTGTTCTCTGATAGATGCAACCATTTCATCAAACATCTTAAAGCCTTCAAATCTGTATTCAACAACAGGATCTCTCTGACCATAAGCACGAAGACCGATACCTCTTTTAAGCTGATCCATATCATCAATATGTGACATCCATTTTGTATCAACAGCTTTAAGAAGAATAACTCTTTCAACTTCACGAAGCTGTTCGCTTCCGATTTCTTCTTCCTTTTCTTCATAAAGTTTAAGAGCCTTATCAAGAAGTTCATCTGTTATACTCTGCTTAGTTGCCTCAGCAAGCTTATCTTCATCTGAATAGTCAAGGTCGTCTGCTGTTGTTATCCAGCCGTAGAAGTGATCTCTGAGTCCCACAAGGTTCCATGTATCCTTAGCTTCTTCATCAACAATATAATGTGAAACTGTTTCAGGAATAAGTTCTTTGAACATTCCGAGAATGCTTTCGTGAATATCTTCACCTTCAAGAACCTTTGAACGCTGGTCATAAATAATTTCACGCTGTTTATTAAGAACATCATCGTAATTAAGAACGTTCTTTCTTATGCCAAAGTTTCTGCCTTCAACCTTTTTCTGTGAACTTTCAATAATCTTTGTCAAAGTTTTGCTTTCAATAGGCATATCTTCAGCAACGTTAAGAGTTCTCATCATATTTTCAAGTCTGTCACCTGCAAATATTCTCATAAGGTCATCTTCAACAGAGAGGAAGAAACGGCTTTCACCAGGGTCACCCTGACGGCCAGAACGTCCTCTTAACTGGTTATCGATACGTCTTGATTCGTGTCTTTCAGTACCGATAATGAAAAGACCGCCTGCTTCCTTAACAGCTTCTGCCTTTTCCTTAACTTCAGCGTCATATTTTTTCTTTATGTCCTGATATATTTTTCTTGCATCAAGAATTTCTTCATTATCTGTATCAGCAAAACCGATAGCTTCTGTGATAATATTTTCGTCAAAGCCTTTTTTTCTCATTTCAGCAACAGCCAAGAATTCAGAGTTACCGCCGAGAATAATATCAGTACCACGTCCTGCCATATTTGTTGCAATTGTAACAGCACCATATTTACCTGCCTGTGCAACAATTTCAGCTTCTTTTGCGTGATATTTTGCATTGAGGACTTCGTGCTTTATACCCTTTTTCTTCAGCATTTTTGAAAGGAGTTCAGATTTTTCAATTGAAACAGTACCAACAAGTACAGGCTGACCTTTTTCGTGGCATTCAACAATCTGTTCAATAACAGCATTGAATTTACCAGCTTCTGTTCTGTATATCTGATCAGGATAATCAACACGGATAACAGGTCTGTTTGTTGGAACAGCAATAACATCAAGTTTATAAATTTCTCTGAATTCATCTTCTTCTGTCATGGCAGTACCTGTCATACCTGAAAGTTTATTATAAAGACGGAAATAATTCTGGAATGTTATAGTTGCAAGTGTTTTTGACTCACGCTTAACTTCAACGCCTTCTTTTGCTTCAATTGCCTGATGAAGACCATCGTTAAAACGTCTGCCAAGCATTTTACGACCTGTAAATTCATCAATGATAACTACTTCACCGTTTTCAACGATATAATCAATATCATTTTTCATAACACCATTTGCTTTGAGTGCCTGATTGATATGATGAAGAAGAGTTGAATTATCAGGATCCATAAGGTTTTCAACTGCAAAATAATCTTCCGCTTTTTTAATACCGTTCTGTGTTATTGTTGCAGTCTTTGCTTTTTCATCTATGATATAATCAGCATCTTCGCTAAGATCTTCCTGATTCTGTTTGTCATCAATTTCAACAACAGTAGTTGATTTAAGAGTTTTAGCAAACTTGTCAACAACACCATAAAGTTCAGTTGACTTATCGCCTCTTCCTGAAATGATAAGAGGTGTTCTTGCTTCATCTATAAGAATAGAGTCAACTTCATCGACGATAGCAAAATTAGGCTTTCTCTGAACTCTGTCTTTCTTATAAATAACCATATTATCACGAAGATAATCAAAACCGAATTCATTGTTTGTACCATATGTAACATCGCATGCATACGCTTCACGTCTTTGATTATTTGTAAGTCCGTGAAGAATACATCCTACAGTAAGTCCGAGGAATCTGAGGACTTTACCCATTTCATCAGACTGAGTCTTTGCAAGATAATCGTTTACTGTAACAACGTGAACACCTTCACCCGGAAGTGCGTTAACATATGAAGCAATACAAGCAACGAGTGTTTTACCTTCACCTGTTTTCATTTCAGCAATTCTGCCTTGGTGAAGAACTATAGCACCAACAAGCTGAACAGGATATGGTCTTTTATTAAGAACTCTTGCAGCTGCTTCACGAACAGTAGCAAGTGCTTCTGCCATCATTGAATCAAGAGATTCACCTGTTGAAAGTCTGTCACGGAACTCAAAAGTCTTTTCTTTAAGTTCAGCATCCGACAGTTTCTTGTATTCTTCTTCCATGGAAAGAACTTTATTCTTTATTGGTTCGATTCGTGCAAGTTCTCTCGTGCTGTATGAACCGAATATCTTACCTAAGAAACCCATAATTTTTACCGCCTTTTTGTCTTACTATTTAAATTACTGATTAACAGTAATATCTTTACTAAAAAAATTGTATCAAATATCATTATATAATAAAATGAAAAATTTGTCAAGTAAATATGCATCATAAAAAATAATAAATCAAAATTTATTTATATAAAACTTTGTTTGTGTCTAAAAACATCTTTATTTATTTAACACGTAAATGAGCAATTAAAAAAGGTCAGAAAAGTGCTATTAATTTAATCAGATTTTATAAATTTGAACCTAAAAAATAATATCCAATTACATTTAAATGTTTGTTTGATCGTGAGTTTTTATTAAAAATTGATTTCTGTGATATTGGTACCTTAATTCTATACTTTTCATTATAATCCAACTTTAGATTTTTTTGTTTATGTAAAATCAGATTGACATTTATGTAAAATAGTATTATAATATTATATGTATCTTTAAAAATCAAAAAGGAGTATATATTGTGGACGAAGAAAATATTGAAGTAAATGAAAACAGTGA
>JALEJO010000065.1 GCA_022769365.1 Oscillospiraceae bacterium
TTATTACTTCAGTTGTTACTTTCTTTCGTATCTCTTATCTCCCTTTCGGTGATTATATTATATCACAGCTTTTGTGAAATGTCAATAGTTTTTTTCAAGAAAAATATGTTTTTTGTTCTATTTGTCACATATGCATAAAAGAGGTCAATAAATATATATACATTTAATATGAAACTTGTGAAACAGTAAGTATTTCAACCTTTATACTTTATATATTAAATAAAACAGTTTTTAATTAATGAGGAATGAGAAATTAGGAATGAGGAATTGTGGTGTTGGCTTCGCTGACTGATTTCAAACCTCTCCGTCAAGGCTTTGCATTGCCACCTCTCCTTAAAAGGAGAGGCTTTTAATTAGGTTTGCAATGTTGTGTTTTTAAGGCTCGCCTTTTAAGGAGAGCTGTCAGCAAATGCTGACTGAGAGGTGTTCTCCCCAAGGGGAGATGTCACGAAGTGACAGAGGGGGATTTGTTGCCGCAGGGCGACACCATAATTCCTCACTCCTCATTCCTAATTCCTCATTATTATGTGTGGTGACTTGGCTGCGGCGACACGCCGCTTCCTCATTCCTAATTTCTCATTATACAAGTAATCAAAATATCCAAAAAATGTAAGCTTAACAAAGTGTAAACTGTGTGAAAAATAAAATTCATATGCACGCTTATCAGTAACAAAAAGTTACAAATTGTAACCAAAAACACGCCCATTTTCGTTAATATGCCATAATAAAATAAAAAAAAGCCGTAAATTCAAGTTTTTTTATATTGACAAATTAGGTGAAAAGTGATATAATGGTAACCGTAGTGAGATAGAAAGGAATTTTTATGTATATCAAAAGTAAACTAAAAAGAACAGCCATTATTGCAGTTACTGCTGTAATGACTATCGTATGTGTACTTTCACAGTTCATAATAACAGAAAAACCATTAAACAGCATTTCAGCATCGGCTTATACCGATCAGTATGAAGATTTTCTTTTTGCCTTAGGTAAAAGAGAATCAGGCAACAACTATTCAGCAAGAGGCGGCAGCTACCTCGGAAGATGGCAGCTTGGCACAAGTGCTTTACAGGATGCAGGATTTATGAATGCAAGCGGAAGCTGGACAGCTCTTGCAAAACAGTATGGCGTAACAAGTGCAGAAACATTCTTAAAATCAAAAGCTGCTCAGGATTACGCAGTATATCTTGTACATAAGAAGATATGGTCTTACCTTAAATCAAACGGAGCTGCTTCTTATGTTGGTAAAACTTATCAGGGTCTTACAATAACAGTTGCAGGTCTTGTTGGTGCAGCACACCTCGTTGGACCTTATGCTTTAAAAAGAGCAATTTCAAGCAATTCTTCTGCTGCTGACGGAGCCGGCACAACAGCTTATTCATATATGAAGCTTCTTGGCGGTTACGACATATCAGCAACAATCACAGGTTCGACAGTTGCTCCTACACCATCTGTTGTAACAACAAATAAACCTAGTGAAACAACAGTTGCAACAACTTTGACAACAGTTGCAACAAACGGAAATGTCAACTCAGCTGGCGAAGATAACAAGTCAAATACAGTAAACTACGACGCTGAATGGGTAGAGGCAAATGGCGATCTTAATGGCGATGGCAAAATAAATTCAGTTGATGCAACACTTCTTCTTATTTATTATTCAGAATCACTTGCAGGAAACGATGAAACAATTGATGAATTTATCGCTGAATACCTTGGTGTTGATGATGAACCAGAAGAAACGACAGCAATTGTTGAAGAATCAACAGAAATTACAGAAACAACATCTGATGTTGTAACAGAAGAAACAAATGAGTCAGGTATCTCACTTGATGACTCGATGAGCAGCTTTAATATAAACAACCAGGCAACTGAAGCTGCAACAGAAACTGAAGCAACAGAGTCAACAGGAGTTTCTGAAACTACTGAGCCAACTGAAACAACAGAACCTGAGGTTGTTAAGTCTACTTTAGGCGACCTTAACAAGGATGGCAAGATAGATTCAGTTGATGCTATAATTGCTTTACAGTATTATGCAAATTCACTTATTGAGGATGTAAAGTCAAACTCTGATTCAACAAAAACTGAAAACAAAGAAGACACTACAATTCAGATAGAAGCATCTACTGTTTCTGAAACAGATGTTACAAATGAAATGAAAGCTGATAAATAAAATACATAGTATATGCTTTTTAATGATGATGGGGACTGCGATGCAGTCCTTTTCATTTGCTATTTTTTCTGAACAATAAAAGATATTTATTTTAATAATTTGAATTTCTATTTAATTTAAACATTATACACATTTAAAGACTGATTTTAAAATGCAGAAATCAGCCTTTATTTTTAAGTTTTTTATTGCAATTTTCATATTTTTAGATGATTATAACCATTTCTATTTGTATAACTATACAAATATCGCATAAAAAACAAATTTGAAAATTATTTTTTGAAAAAACACTTGCATTTTAATCTTGCTTATGATATAATAATATCGTAATCTTTTTCAATTTTTTAAACCTCTTTCTCTTATATATGTAAGAAGCCGCTGTCTTAAAGTCAGCGGCTTTGTTTTTAACTAAAAAATAATTGACAAAGGAAAATCCTGATATGAAAAACAAAAATATATTTTTTACTTCTCTTTTAATTTCTGCTTTAATACTGTCAGGCTGCAATAATGGCAAAGAAAAAATTGAAACAGCAGAAACGACCAGTCAGACAGAAGCACAAACCGAAACTACAACAGAAAATTTTGTTTTATCTGAAACTGAACTTTCAAAAACAAACGAAACAAAAGATTCTCTTGAAGAAAAAACTGAATTTTCATATATATCAAAGAAAAATAATCCGCTTGAAATGAATGTAACAAATTTCAACACACAGGATTCTTCGGATTATTCTGTAAAAATTTATTTTGATTACTCTGAAAACAGCGATTATGATTATGTTTTTTCCGACTCAGACGGCTACAATATGTATCAGACATCTTATTTTAACTACATTAACAGCTATGGTGAAGAAATGTGTGCAACAGATAACATTCCTTCAATTGACGATATATATACTCAATGCGATGCACTTTTTAATTGCTGTGATGAAATAACCGATATTAAAGGTGAATTTGAAAAAGACAATACCAAAAATATTGTATGTCAGCTTGATAATAAAAGTTTCTATGATAATTTCACATCTTGGAGCAATTCAGAAAAAAACCTTTTTGCTGTTTATACTTTTTCAGACAATGAAATATCTTCCATTGCTGTCTACAAGGAAGATACTATACTTATGAACACATCTTTTTCATCTGAAGATTGTGATGAAGAAGTTGAAGAAATAATGGAAGAAGCAAATGAATTATTTAAAATCCAGAATGAAAAAGATAATAAAGAAAATGATACAGTTTTTATAAAAGACGAGGATTGATATGTTTAAAAAACGAACCTACAAATTAAAAGGAAAAAATTATCCAAATACAAAATTTGCGGTTATATCCGATTTGCATAATAAAAAAATAGAAAATAACTGTGAAATGTTTGATATTTTGCGTGAAATCAATCCTGACTTTATTATTTTTGCAGGTGATATGGTTTCAAGAAAAACGACTGATTTTTCAAACCTTGAAACTGTCTGCAAAAATTCTTCTGAAATTGCAAAAGTATATGCTGCCCCAGGTAATCACGAACTGAGTATATATCCAGAAGGACTTGAAACCTATAGGAAAATTCTGAAAAAATATAATGTTTCATACCTTGAAAATGAAACAGTAAATATAAGTGATAATTTTTATATAACGGGTCTTGTTTTAAATTATAACATCTATAAAGATGAAAACGACTCATATAAAAACCTTAAAAACTACACAATAAATCAACTGAAAGCAGATGCAGGAGATTTAAAAAAAGGTTTCAACCTTATTATTGCACACAACCCTAACTGCCTTGAAACATATTCTGCGTGGGGTGCTGACTTGGTTGTAAGCGGACATATACACGGCGGAATTATCAGATTACCGATTGTTGGCGGAATTCTTTCACCTGAAAGAAAATTTTTCCCAAAGTATTCCCTTGGTGAATACCAAAAAGGAAAAACACATATGATAGTTTCGGCAGGCATAGGAAAGTTCCGACTTTTTAATCCGTCGGAAGTTGTTGAAATAATTCTTGAAAATGATTAAACGAAACGAGCTTTCAACATTTAAACTTTAATGTGTTGATTTGTTGAAAACCCGTTTTACTTTTTGCAAAATATGTTCGTTTTTGTTCAAAAAACACGTTGACATAATATTTTTTTTATGATATAATTAAATTGTATACTTGTGCGATGTTGAAAAAATCGCACATAAAATTTAAGAGGAAATTTTGGCAAAAATATAATTAAAGAGGTTACTTAAAGAATGAATAAGTCTGAAATTAAAGAAAAATTAGATAAATATGGTCAGTCACATCTTCTAAGGTATGAAAACGAACTAACCGAAGAAGAAGATAAAAAACTTTGGGAACAGCTTGAAAATCTCGATTTTTCAATTTTAAATCATAAATCTGCAATGGAAGAAAGAGGAACTTTCTCCCCTATTGACGCTGTTGAAAAAGATAACATAAAAGAAAATGAATCATACTACAGAAAAGTAGGTATTGCCGCTATTCAGGAAGGCAGAGTTGGTGCAGTCCTTCTCGCAGGCGGTCAGGGCAGCAGACTCGGTTTCAACAAGCCTAAGGGAATGTTTAATATAGGTGTTAAAAAGACTCTGTATATTTTCCAGTGCCTTATAAATAACATCTTGGCGGTTGTTAAGGAGGCAGGTGCGTGGATACCTCTTTTCATTATGACAAGTTCCCAGAATGATGCTGAAACAAGAGCATTTTTTAAAGAACACGATTATTTCGGCTATAGCCGTGACAATATAGAATTTTTTGTACAGGATCAGCTTCCGACTGTTGATACAAACGGAAAATTTATGCTTTCATCAAAGAGTGAAGTTTCAACAGCACCTAACGGAAATGGTGGCTGGTATTCTTCAATGGTAAAAGCAGGTACTTTGAGTTTTCTTGGCAATTTAAAAATAGAATGGCTCAATGTTTTTGCAGTTGATAATGTTCTTCAGAAAATCGCTGACCCTTGCTTTATCGGTGCGGTTATAACATCGGGTAAAAAATCAGGTGCTAAGGTTGTTTCAAAATCAAATCCTGATGAAAGAGTCGGAGTTATGTGCCTTGAAGACGGCAAACCGTCAATTGTTGAATATTATGAAATGACACCTGAAATGCGTGAACAGAAAAGAGAAGACGGCGGACTTGCCTATAAATATGGCGTTATACTCAACTATATTTTCAGAATTGATTCACTAAATGATGCTCTTAAATATGAAATGCCGCTTCATGAGGCTTTCAAAAAAATACCTTATATAGATGAAAACGGCGAAAAAGTATCGCCCGAAGAACCAAATGCATATAAGTATGAAACACTTGTACTTGATATGGTAAAAAATCAGGATAGCTGTCTTGTTTATGAAGTAGAAAGAAATAAGGAATTTGCACCTGTTAAAAATAAAACAGGCGTTGACTCTATCGATACAGCAAGAGAACTTCTCCTTGAAAATGGTGTTGAACTTTAAATTCTTATCAAAGGGTGTATTTTAAAGGGGGATGTTCTGCACAGCCTCCTTTTTTCAATTTTAATTATGTATAAATATTATATGTTTAACAAACCGTCAGGCTGTGTAACTGCAAAACGTGATGAAAATTTTATGTCTGTTATGGACTATTTTCCATTACAAATGAAAGAAGATTTTCACCCAATCGGCAGACTTGACAAAGATACAAAAGGTCTTTTAATTATAACAAACAACGGAAAACTCACTCATTTTCTTGCTGAACCAAAATTTCACGTTCCTAAAAAATATTATTTTATGGCACTTGGAACACTCGACAAGGAAAAAATTGAAACAATCGAAAACGGAATTTACTTAAAAGGCAGCAGTGTTTTAACAAAACCTGCAAAAATAGAAGTATGCGAAACGGATATTCTTGAAAACAGAGAATATATGCTTTGCGAAAACGAACGTGCAGGATATATGAAAAATCCAAAATGTCCCGTTGTACTTGGATATATAACAATAACAGAAGGTAAAAATCATCAGGTTAAAAGAATGCTGAAATCCGTCAGATGTCATATTGTTTATTTAAAACGGCTTGAAATGGGTAAAATAAAACTTGATAGTACTCTCAAAGAAGGTTACTATAAAGAACTTTCCTTAAAAGATATAGAAAAAATCATTCCCGAAGAACATAAGGAGATATTATAAATTCAGATGAAAAAAGTTTTTTTGTTTTCAGACGGTGCTTGCAGCGGAAATCCAGGACCGGGCGGATATGGCGTTATTTTAAGATATAAAGATACTGAAAAGGAATTTTCAGGCGGTGAACCCGAAACAACAAATAACCGAATGGAACTTATGGGAGTTATAACAGGACTTTCAGCACTTAAAGAGCCTTGCGAGGTTTTAGTAACAACCGACAGCAAATATGTTGTTGACAGCATAACAAAAGGCTGGGTTTACTCATGGCAGAAAAAAGGCTGGGTTAAATCAGACAAAAAGCCTGCACTCAATGTTGATTTATGGAAACAGCTTCTTCCCCTGCTTGAAATTCACAAAGTAACTTTCAACTGGGTAAAAGGTCACGCAGGACACCCTGAAAATGAAAGATGCGATGCACTGGCAGTTGAGGCTTGCCATAAATATCAGTAATTAAAAACAATGATGAAATAACCT
>JALEJO010000073.1 GCA_022769365.1 Oscillospiraceae bacterium
TTTTCTTCGGGTCTGCCGCACCGCAAGCACCGTTATCACCGCCAAAAACAGCAACTCTGTTCAGCATTTCACTCATTGTGATTTCCTCCTTGTTTTTATTCAGGTTTCCCTGTTGTTATCATCATACCACACATTTCTGCATTTGAAAAGTACGCACTTTTTTGTAACATAGTTACCAAAAGGTAACTATTGTGCATTTATGGAATTTTTAATGCAAAATTTTTATTGTAAACATTTTATGAACAGTCAAAAACGTTGCAATTTCACCTGTAATATGCTATAATAAGTGTAACATTCTAAATGAAACAAATTCTTCAAAATGCTTTTTAATAATTAACTTTCTCATCTTCCATCTTGTGATATAAGTGACGTATAATATATAAAATATAATTTTTATTTTATTTTTCTTTTTTTAAAGAGAAGAATAAAAAGAAGTAATAAGTGTCATTTATATCATCCTATAGCAATGCTGCTGACAGTGACGCTTTTAGTCATGTTTATGAGAAAAAATAATGGAATTTAATGCTAATTTTTTAAATAAATCTCTTGAAAAAAATATAAAAATGTGATACAATAGAATCGAAACTTGATTTAAATTTCAAATTAATGTTTGTCGAGAGACAGCAAAGAGATTTTATCCGAGTTATAATTATAATATAAAATGATAAAAGGAGAGAATTCTTATGAAATTAAAAAAAATCACAGCTGTTATATCGGCAACGGCAGTTTTGGCGTGTTCGGGCTGTTTCAGTTCAAGTATTGTATCAGCAGAATCAGGCAGCTCACCTGATGCGTATTACAATCTGTCTTCTTACTCAATTAAAAGATCCTTTTTGACAGAAACATCAGATGGATATATGCGAGTTTATGTGCCTGATAAAGAAAAGGATAATAATATTAGGATTGAATATTTTGACAAATCGTTTAATCTTACATCAAAAAAATCTATCCCACGTGAACTTGAATATTGGGGCGGATTTTTCGAAGGTAAAGACAATTATTTTACCATTGAAGGAACTGCAAACAAAGATGAAATCGATTCAAATGAAGTTATACGAGTAAACAAATATGACAAAAGCTGGAATAAACTTGGAACTGCTAAAATTACAGGTGAAAAGGGATTTGGTGCACAGGTAAGATACCCTTTTGATTACGGATGTTGTGAAGTAACTGAATTAAATGGAAATCTTTACATAGGAATGGGACATCAGGGATATGTTGATGAAAGTGTTGGACAGGGACATCAAGGGCTTCTTCTTCTGGTGGTAGATGAAAGCACAATGACAGGAAAAGTTGCTGATTGCGACTTATGGCATTCTTTTTCACAATATCTTACAAATGATGGTTCTTCAATATATCTTCTTGAAGAAAGTGAAGGTTCTGAAAAATCTATACTTACAAAATATAATCCTGCTGATTTGCCGGCTGATTATTTTGATTCACAGGATGAAGCAACAATTCTCGAATATGGCGGTGAAAGGACTTCAGCATGGGCAGTTAAGACATATGCTTCATGTAATGGCATAACAATTTCTGATAATAATGTTTTAACACTTGGAACGTCGATTGACCAATCAAAATATGGCAATGATTATACATATAATATATATCTTGGTGTAACTCCTAAAAACAGTGTAAAAACAGAATCAACAGAACTTAAGTGGATTACAAATATTCCATCTTCGAGTGAAAATTCTTTTTACGGAAATGGTGTAAGTGATGCAGAAATAACAAAAATAAATGATAACCGCTTTATGATTTCATGGAGTCAAATGGATGAAATAAACTACTATGATGAAAAACTTTCTGATTATGATGATCCGCTTTCTGGTAACAAACTTCACTATATATTTATTGATGGAAATGGTAATAAATTAACTAATGAATATACAGTTGATGCTGCTTTTTCAGATTGTCGACCAATATATAATGGTTCAGAAGTCGTTTTTTATGCTTCAGACGATAATACTGTTGATTTTTATACAATTAATGCATCAACAGGAGATTTTAATAAAAAGGTTTGTAAAGGTTCTGGAGATCTCCTTGGTGATATAAATGGTGATGGTTCGATTGATTCAAAAGATGCTGTATTAGTACTAAAATCATACGCTGAAAGCCTCGTAAGTGGTGAAGATACCTTTTATTCAGCAGGTGATGTCAATGGAGATAAAAAAGTTGATTCAAAAGATGCAGTTATAATCTTGAAATATTACGCTGCTACTTTGACAGGATTCAGTGGTGATATTTCTGAATTCATATGATTTATGAATAAATTTCAACCCCTAAATGCAGAATACAAAATGCATTTGGGGGATTTTATTATTCTATTTTTTTCTATAGTATTTCCATAAATTACTGCATATAGCCACAAGAATGAAACCACCCGATGCAGTCTGATATGCTGACCGTTTTCAGTGCGTCATTGACAGCGTCAGATAATTTATCAACTGCACAAATTTTCGTGTTTTGTTATATGCTTCTACTAAAAGTTTTCTTGTTTCATTATGTAACAATATCTATCGCCTCTTACTCTTAGTATGCACCTATTGCCAAGCTTTTGCGGTATTTTGTGGAAATGATTTAATTGCACATTATTGACAATCTATTATAATTGTGATATAATATATAATAGATTAAGTATACACTTTTAGTGATTATGCTGATGATTTTATAATGTTTAATTAGTTACCAATGGAGATATGTATGATTACAGAAAGATATAGTGCAGGAATTGTTTCAGAATCATTTTGGTTTATTGAATTTAAAGAATATCTGAGGCGTATAAGGAATAATGTACCGATTGATGATATAAAAAAAGAAATAGTGGATAATAATTTGTTTGGATTACCAAATGAAAATAGAGCAAGAAGAGTATTCGGATATTTGAAAAATAGAACTTTGTCACTTGATAAAGAAATAATTGGACTATTCTTTAATGCAGATTTATCTACTCAAAAACTTATTAACTTTATTTCAATTCTAAGAAATAGTCGTATTTTTTTTGAATTTATAAATGAAGTATATCGTGATAAAATAAGAATTGGTGCAGAATGTATGGAACGGTCAGATGCAAATATTTTCTTCAGAAATAAAGAAATTCAATCGATTGAAGTTGCAAATTGGACAGATACAACGAAAAAACGTATTAGTAATTCATTTAACACTCTTATGACTGAAGCAAATCTTTTGACTGTAAGAGATAAGAAAAAATACATAACTCCACCTGTTCTTGATATAGAACTTGAAAAATATCTTGAACATAATGGTGAAATTGATATAATAAAAGCGTTGACAGGAGTTTATTGATATGAGTTTATTGGATGAAAGATTTGACAAACTGGAAGAAGAGATAAAAAAGCCATCATTTAGACAAAATAAAGGTCTTAGCAATGAAGTAGGATATTATATTTTTGATTACCCTGCTGAAAGTGAACTTGAGGTTCGTAAAAGAATAGAATATATAAAAAATAAGAACGAAACATCATCTGATGATTATAAAATCAAAGTATTTGATCTTTATGATATTATGACAGAAATACTTGAAAGCAAGGGAAGACTTGACAAATGCTTTGATATTGAGAAAAGAAATGGATTTGAAAAACTCAGTTATGGTGTAACGAGTATGTTAAGAGTAAGCTCTACTAATGGTTTGATTGTAAAGTATATAGAGGAACGTGTTGAAGAAAAAAATATTGTTTTTGTAACAGGTATTGGAAAATGTTTTCCGATTATTCGTTCACATACAGTGCTTAACAATCTTCATATGGTTATTGATAATGTTCCTGTTATTATGTTTTATCCTGGAAAATATACAGGACAGGAGCTTATTTTATTTAATGAAATTAAAGATGATAACTATTACAGAGCTTTTAAAATTGTAGAATAAGGAGAATAGTATGAATATTAAAGATATATTTGAGAAACCGATTGACCGTGAAATTCGTGGAGTTATAAAGGTTGATAAAGGCATAGGTACAAATGATAGTGAAATTACATATAGAGAAAGTATTGAAAAGCAAGAACTTGAAGAATATGTTGTTACAAGAGAACTTCAAAAACACTTTGCAACATTTTTCAGTAATTATAAAAAAGGAATAATTGGAGAAACAGAAAAAATAGGTGTTTGGATATCAGGTTTTTTCGGAAGTGGTAAATCTCATTTTCTGAAAAACCTTGCTTATCTTCTCGATTCAAATAAAACAGTTGCCGGTAAAAGAGCCATTGATTATTTTAAAGAAGGCAATAAAATTAAGGATGATATGGTTTTAGCTGATATGGAATTAGCTTCAAAAACACCTACTGATGTAATACTTTTTAATATTGATTCAAAAAGTGATGGTAGAGGAAAAGACACAGAAGATTCACTTGTGCATGTATTTCTAAAGGTATTTAATGAGATGCAGGGTTTTTGTTCAGAACCACATGTAGCTGACCTTGAAAGAAAGCTCGTTGATGAAGGAAAATATGAAGAATTCATTCGTGTATTTGAAGAGTCAGGTTGTGTTTGGAAAGAAGAAAGAAATTCTCCTATTTTTATACAGGATGAACTCGTAGATGCACTTACAACTGTTGGTTTTATGAGTGAAGATGCAGCAAGAAACCTCTGCGTTATGGCAAGTGACCCTAATTATAATATCAGTATTGAAGAATTTGCAAAACTGGTTAAAGCTTACCTTGATAAAAAAGGTAAAAAACAGCATATTGTATTTTTTGTTGATGAAATTGGTCAGTATATAGCTGATAATTCAAAGCTTATGCTTAATCTTCAAACTATTACTGAAAGACTTGGTGATATATGCAAAGGCAGAGCATGGATTGTTGTAACAAGCCAGCAGGACATTGATTCTGTTTCTAAAACAATTAAGGGTGTTGACTTTTCAAAAATTCAGGGAAGATTTGATACAAGACTTTCTCTTTCATCAGCAAATGCTGATGAAGTAATCAAAAAGCGTATTCTTGCAAAAAATGAATCAGGTACACAGAGTTTAAAGGTTTTATTTGATTTAAAAGCTACAGCTCTCAAAAATATTATTTCATTTAACGATGGTATAGAAAAGAAATTATATGCTGATGCTGATAACTTTGCTGAGGTTTATCCTTTTATTCCATATCAATTTAACCTTACAGGAAGTATGCTTACAGCTATCAGGACATACAGTTCATCAGGTAAACATATGGCTGATGGTGAACGTTCCCTTCTTGCTGTCTTTAAAGAATCAGCGATGAAAATAAAGGATTTGGAACTTGGTGCGTTAATTCCTTTTAATATGTTCTATGAACCTATCAAGGAATTTATTGACCATTCTCACAGCATTGTTATAAAAAGAGCTATTGATAATGAATATGTAAATCCTGAAGGAAAAGAAAATTGTTTTAATGTAGAAGTTTTAAAAACACTCTTTATGATAAAATATGTTAAGGAAATCAAGGCTAATGTTGATAATATTACAAGTCTTATGGTTTCAGACATAAATGAGGACAGACTTGAACTTAAAAACAAGGTAGAAGATGCACTTAACGTTCTTGTAAGACAGACACTTGTACAGAAAATGGGTACTACTTATGTTTTTCTTACAAACGAGGAACAGGAAATCAACATTGCAATTGAACGTACACCTGTTGAACCATCTGAAAAAACACATAAGATTGCTGAACTTGTGTTTGAAAAAATTTATGAAACAAATAAATATAAGCTTCCTCAGATGAATGGCAGATATTCATTTGGATTCAATCAGATTGTTGATGATATGCCATTTAAAAATAACCAGAATTATCCGATTTCGCTTAGAATACTTACTCCAAATGGGGATAATCCTGATGATTCAACAACGCTTCGCCTTATGTCAGGTCAGGAAAACAGTGTCCTTGTTGTTCTTCCTGAGGATAGAACTTTTATTGATGAGATAACTCTTGCGTTGCAGATAAGAAAATATATGAATGGCGGCAATAGTGAGGGGATTAAAAAATATGAAGCTATTATTGCTGAGAAGAAAAATGAACTTCGTGACCATGAAAGAAATTCTGAAATATTCCTTGAAGAAGCTTTAAAATCCGCTGATATTTATGTAAATGGCGATTTGCTTAAATCATCTGCGAAAGACCCTGCAACACGTATAAATGAGGCTATTGGAAAACTTGTCAAGAATATTTATCATAAACTTTCATATATCGATACTCCTGTAACAGCTTCGGATATAGATAACATTTTCAAGCCTCATAATCAGCTTACACTTGATGGTTCAAATGCAAATCCGAATGTTAATGCAATTAATGATATGTATAACTACATATTTGCTGAGTCGGCTAAACATACAAGAATATCTTTAAAAATGATTGCAAATCACTTTATGTCGGCACCTTATGGTTTTATTGAAGTTGATGTTCAGTGGCTTGTTGCAAAGCTTTTCAAAAATGGTAAACTCGAATTTCAGGTTAAAAATGAATTTATCACGATGGTAAAAAAGACTCCACAGGAAATTGTCAAGTATATCACCCGTAAAGAGTACCTTGAAACTTTGATGATAAACATAAAAAAAGAAACGGAAGCGAAATTTAAAAAAGCTGTAAAAGAAGTTTCAAAGGATTTGTTTAATTTTACTGTTTCTGATGATGATTCTGATGACAAAATTATGGACGATTTTATAAGAAATTCAAAGAAAATGAAACAAGAGATTGAATTACTGAAGTCCAAATATGACAGTGGCAAGCCGTATCCTGGAAAAATGATTCTTTCGGACGGTATAAAGCTGCTTAATTATGTATTGCAGACTAATTATACAAATGAATTCTTTACGGCTGTCTATAATAAAAAAGATGATTTTCTCGATTTTGCGGAAGATTTTGACTATGTAAAGAAGTTTTTCGCAAATGAACAGGTTAAAATATTTGATAAATCGCTGCATATTCTTGAAATATATGAACAAAGTAAGATGTTTATTGCAGATAAAGAAATAAATTCACTTGCTGAAAAAATTGGTTCTGTCATAAAAATGTCATCTCCATATAATGCAATAAAAGACCTTCCTGACCTCAATGAGAAATTCATTACGCTGAACGTTAAGATGCTTGCAAATGAGGCTGAAAAAATCAGACCTGATATAGAAAGAATCAGAAAAGACGTTTTTGAATATCTTGAAAGCGTTGAAGTGCAGCATAAAGATGCATTGAAGGAAAAATTTATCAGACTTTTTGATGAAATAAGAGAAAAAATTAAAACTTGCAACAATCTTGCAAATCTTAAAAATATTACACTTGCGGCGGAGTCACTCAGAGATCGTTGCTACAATGAAATAGAATCTGATATAAAGCAGCCTGAGCCAGCCCCTGCGACTTCTACAAGCGACGGAACTGTTGCACCTCCTCCTGTACCTGTTATAAAGAGAAAGCGTGTAAGCATGCGACAGCTTAATATGGGTGCTTCGGTGGAAATAAAGAACGCTGAGGACGTTGACGAGTACGTTGAAAGATTGAAACAGAAACTTTTAAACGAACTTGAAAAAGATACTATTGTGCGAATAGAATTTTAATGGAGTGTGAATATGAATAAAAAAACTATAAAAGATTTCGCCATATGGGCGAGAAATAAGCTTATTGCGGAGATTACGTATAAAGCCGAACTCATCGGCATAACTGAAAACGGCATAGCTAAGGAACTTCCCGAGTCTGACAGCAAGCTGAAACTTTACGACATCGGGACGCAAAAACCTGCCAGCGTGCAGGGAGATGCGATTTTGCAAAGAGCAAATCTTGTTTCGATTATTAATAAAAAAGCCGAAGAAAACGGCTATAAACAGGCTTTTCAGGAT
>JALEJO010000116.1 GCA_022769365.1 Oscillospiraceae bacterium
AGAAACAACTGAATGATCTGGCAATCTGCCGAAAAATGATTACAGTTACAAGAACGCTGTTGCAATTTTCGGGCGGTTGCGCTATGATATAGATGTAAAACCAACCGTCCGATTGCAAACGCAATTGGAGGTCAACAATGAGAAAATCAACTAAAACGAATGACGGTATCACGGCTATCTATGTACGCCGCTCCGTCAGCGACAAGGATAAGGGCAACAATTCGCTGTCCATTTCCGCACAGAAGGAGGAGTGTATCAGGTTTGTGGGCGAATGCAACTATCGTATCTACTGCGATGACGGCAAGTCGGGCAAAGATGTGATGCACCGTCCTGCATTTATGCAGATGATGAGTGATGCCCGTGAGGGTCTTATCAGCAGAATCATCGTGAAGAAGTATGACCGTTTCAGCAGAAATATGAGGGAATACTTGAATATTACGGACGAGCTTGACCGCTATGGTGTGACCGTGTATTCTCTTTCAGAACCGTTTAATACGGAGACAAAAGAGGGGCGAATGATGCGAAACAATCTGCTGAACTTCGCAGAGTTTGAGCGTGAGACGATCGCCGCAAGAGTGGCTGATGCTTTCCAGACTAAGGCAAGGGAAACAGGCTTTTATCAGGGCGGTAAAGTTCAGTTCGGATATACTCCCGAAAGAAGAACAATTAACGGCAAGACAGGCTCGGTGCTTGTTCCCTCGGAGAATGCTGAGGCAGTGCGTGTGGCGTATGAACTGTATCAAAATCCCGATATGTCGCTCCTGAAAATCATTGATTATTTCAGGGAAAATAACATCAATGTCACCAGAGCAACCCCACGAACCAAGACAGGTATTTCCAATATGGACAGGTCGCACCTAAGCCGTATCCTTGAAAATCCGCTATATGTGAGGGCTGACAAGGAGGTCTATGCATACTTTTCATCAAAGGGCTATGAAATGCTCGACGATATTGAAGCGTATGACGGCATTCACGGCTTGTTCGTTCACGCAGGCGGTGAGCAGGGCTATTTTGTTAAGGTCGCATATCATGAGGGGCTTGTCCCAGCGGACACATGGCTGAGAGTTCAGGACAAGAAAAGTCATAATCAGAAATTCAACAACAATGGAGTAGCACTCAACTCATGGCTTGTGGGAATGATGAAGTGCGGTAACTGCGGATATGCTATGCACATCAATCACAGCACTAACAAGCAAGGCAGAACATACCGTTATTTTTACGATTACGGAAGAAAAACTATGACAGGGTGTTCCCATGATTACGCAACGGAGTTGAAGCCCGATCAGGTCGAAGATATTGTTTATATGGAAATGTGCAAGCGCATTGAACAGCTTGTTATCGCAAAGCACGAAAGCACAAAACCCGATCCCGACAGCGAAGCCGTGAGGACGGAAATTATCAAGGTCGATGAGGAGATTGGCAAGCTCATGGGCAGACTTGCCGATGCGGACGATGTGCTTTTCAGCTACATTCAGGACAGGGTGAGCAAACTCCATGAGCAGAAGTCGGCACTTGAAAGAAAGCTCCAGACCAAAACTCGTAAGCGTAAGGCAATCGACACGAAACCGCTGGAGGAGCCGCTGAAAATATGGGACAGTCTGACGGTGCAGGAGAAGCATAATATTGCCGTTATGATGATCGATGTGGTCTATGTGAGCGATGAAAACGGCGTTGAGGTCGTTTTTAGTATATGAAAAAACAGCGTATTTACGCTGTTTGAAGCTGTTGTGAAGGTGTTGCGTAGGGCGTAGCAGAAAGCATCAGCACTTTTGTTTTAACTCCTGCCTGAATAACTTTTTTCATAAGAACAGAATATCTGTTTTCATGTGTGTTCATATGCGTTCCGTAGCCATTTCGGAAATTATGTGATTCATCAATTACAACTAAATCATAGTTACCCCAGTTAATTCTATCAAGGTCAAGACTGTTTGAAAATCCACCTTTTCTGTTCAAATCTGTATGGAAAAGAACATCATAGTTAAGTCTGTCTTTTGTAATTGGATTATTTACATAATTATCTTTATATGTATTCCAGTTTTCAGCAAGTTTCTTTGGACATAATACCAGAACAGATTTGTTTCTGTTTTCATAGTACTTTATAACAGCAAGTGCTGTGAATGTTTTGCCAAGACCAACACTGTCTGCCAAAATACAGCCGTTATATGTTTCGAGTTTGTTGATAATTGCAAGGACGGCATCTTTCTGAAAATCATAAAGCAAATTCCAGACCTTACTCTCTTTAAATCCTGTGGCTTCATTTGGAAGATTATCTTCTGAAACATCTTCTAAAAATTCGCTGAATACATGATAAAGCATCATAAAATATATAAATTCAGGAGAATTTTCATTATAAGCCGATGCAATATTTTCAATAATGACATCAGTAATATCTTTCATCTTGTTTTTGTCATTCCAAACCATATCAAAAAGCTGAATGTACTGAACAGACGCTGGAGATTCCAATCTATTTACCATATTGAAAATATTATTTCCTCTACCACAACCTATATCAATAGTTGTAAACCCATTTATTGGAAGATAAACAAGCGGTTCTTTTCCGTCAACAGTCATAAAACCAGTCATTTTCTCGCTCGTAATATTTGTTTTGAATTTTGCCTTTTTTCTAATCCATTCCGCACATTCTCTTGCTACTGCTTTTTGTGTCATTTCATTGCGAAGTTTAATTTCAAATTCCGTTCCGTATAAACTATTTTCTCTATTTAATTGTGGAATATAGAATTCTCTTTTTGATTTACTTTCACTCTCTGTTATAAAAGCGGGTTCGTTATATATAAAACGAAAAGATTCAACTCCATCAAGTTGTTTTTTCAATTCCTTATAAGCATACATAGAAAAACAAAAAGCAATAATCGAAATTCTGCTTCCTTTTTTAACTTTGTCTATCAAATCATTTTTTAAAGTTTCATTTATATTGTCAATCGTTTTCATTTTTATCTCACCAAATTATACGTATTTTTTACTATAAAACTTCCATAAATATTATATCAAATCAGATGTTCAAAACTTTTGCATCTGAATATATTTTCTTATTTATTGCTAATTTATTATAGCATAATATTACAAAATAATCAAGTGATTTGACATTAATCTTTGTGAAATCTTTAAAAAACAACATATTTTTATATCAATTCAATAATGCGAAAACTCAATAAAAAAGAGCAGGTTTTCTTTCCTGCTCCTCATTTCATTTTCTGATTATCTTCACTATTAATCTTTCGATTATTCCAATTTATTCTCAAACTTCTCGCAACGCATAGCCGAACCTTTAGACAAGTTATATTTCAAACACATACACCTTGCGGTAGTTTCAAATTTCCAAATACCATGTTTTGGATCCTGTGGCTTGATATACTGATTGGTAGGATCGTACCAATATTTACAAAATGCACAGCGTTTGTTTTTGTTGTCATCTAATTTGAAAGAAGTAAGCACTATTTCCACACCACTTTTCATATATTACATCATCGTAGCTTTATGATATTACCTTCACTAACAAAAATCGTAATACCTTCGGAAATCAATTCCACATTGTAGTATTTTGAATTAAGTTTGCTGGCAACAGTCCATTTCTTTTTGAAATAACTTTTTGGAATGTCTATAGTTTTATGTTTGGAGTTTTGTAATTTCTTCGCTGTAGGTTTTAACTTTACCAAATTGCTTGATTGTTTAGAACGTGATGTTGTTTTTATTTTTTCAGTTTCAGATGGCTTTTTTTCAGACAATTGCTTTGATGCCTTCTCTTGTATGCTTTTCTCCGGTAAATCCAGCAAAGAATTGGTAAGAAGCAAGCTTAAAGAACGCATTATCACACCTAAATCATCACGCAAAAAATCCTGCTTTAACAGCATTTTAGAAATCACTTCTTCTTGCACAACATAACTATTATCTTTCGTAATACACGACAGAATTGTTTGAAAATCCATAACATCTGCAAAAGAACCTTTGATATTCATAGTGTTTCGTGCCAAAAAAAGATACTGCCGCTTTGTAAAAAGTTGTTCAATATCATGCTGCGAAGCATTTATTGACACATCATAATCCGTATAATGATATGGTTCTAAAGAACACTTTCCATTTTCCCACAGAATATAAAAAGCATTATCAAAAACGTCTGTAATCTGTATCGCAAGTTTTTCACGTTCCAAAAATATTTCATTATGTCCCTGAAACTTATTTTTTACAGATTGATATAATTCATTAAAAGTCATATACACACCTTATTTCAAACAATTTATAATATGATTCAGCAGATACTCTACCTGATACCGAGCCATAAAACAAGCATCACAATCACATAAACTTCCATATACTGCCCTACATCCTCCACCGCATTTAGGATAATAAACACATCTCTTGCAACATTCTCGTACTTTTGGAATCAAACACACAGGCTTATCAAGTGATTCAAAAGATGATATATCATACACAGTTGACAATTTAGTTTTTTGCTTACCAATATCTCTGTCACAGCATAAAATACTGCCATCTGTATCTATTACAAAAGCTTTTGCCTGCGAATAGAAGCAAGCATTTATTTTTGGAATATTCGTCAACAAACTTTGCTGAGGCGGATACAGATCATATACTTTTTGAAATTGATTTGCCCGTTCAGCCGGCGTTACCTTATCATATTTTATACCGGATAAAAAAGCAGGATATACGTTCAAGTAGGGATTATTCGGATATTTGCTTTGAAAAAATTCTGCCGCCTTGATGCAGTCATCGGCGTTTTCCTGATCCATATTCAATCGTATATCCACATATATCTCATGATTGATTAGTTTCCCTATGTTCTCAACCAGTTTATCGAACATACCAACCTGTGCATTGTAATAGCATTTTCGGCGTAAATATTCTTCTTCCATACCATCTATGGAAATCTGAACCCACTGTATATCCCAATCAGAAAATTTTGCAATAATGTCATCTGTAAGTAAACTGCCGTTTGTAATCATCTCTGCATGAAAGTTTTTTTGATTATCTTTCAGTTTATTGGTAATTCGCTCAATCAAATCTGTTTTTAAAAGAGGTTCTCCACCAAACCATGTAATACTTATCGGCTTTTCAGATGAACATAATACTTCTGCTAATTTGTCCGCAGTTTCTTCTGACATATCAGATTGCTGAATACCTTCTTCGTAACAGTAAATACACCTTGCGTTGCACTTAGATGTCAATGCCACGGTATAATGCTCTACTGCATCATAAGTGTTTTTCAGTATTTCCTGATAATATGCGTAATAATTATATTCATCAACATAATTTGGAATTAAAAATCCATTATCAACCAGATTTCCAATTAAATTTAATTCTGAAAAACAAATTTCCTGATATTGTTGATATTCTGCTTCAGAAAGTGTTATCATGCTGTTAAACAGTGTATTGTAGATAATATAGGTTTTATCGTAACTTTTTACAATGTTATAATGAGAATGCTTCATTGGAACATCTACAGTTATTGGGCAGTACTCTTCATCTGAAAAGTTTTCCAAATATGGAACACATTCTTCAAGAACTAATAAATTACGTTTTTGAAAAAGCGATAATACAGCTTTAGATGCTTTCATTATAACAATCATTTATGTACTGCTCCTTTAATGTTCAGATGAATCAATTTTATCAGGCACTTTATTAAGCATCATATTTGTAAGAAGCAACTGCAAAGTTTCCATAATAATAGCAGTATCCTTTTGCAAATTTACAATATTTTCTGCTAAATTTTGATTTACTTTCAGGATCTGTGTCATCTGAGTGTCCAGCTTTTCAAATGTTTCTTCTTTTAAGTTGTCATGCAATTTTTCTAACTGATTGTTGAATTCTGTTTTTAAGTTGTTGATTTCAGAAGTATATTTTTCGGAAAGTTCTTCCACAACACTCTTTTCACTTTTGCTTGCACTTTCTAAAACCTGTGATTTTAACTGTTCTCTGAGTGCTTCGTTGCTATCAGTAATTTGAGCAGAAAGCATTTCATAAAGATTCTTATTCGTTATCATAATATTATTAACTCCTTATTTCAAAACAGCCTGCTGTAAACTACAAACAGGCCGTTTTTATACACTTAAAATTGATTAATGCCGTAATCGCACAAAGCTACATAATAGGAAAGACGCAACTGTTCGCATTCTATCTTTGCTTCATCAGATTCTTTTACCTGTCGAATTCGCTCAAATTCATCAGATTTTGTCTCGCAAAGTTCAACAATGCTGTCAATTCGCTGCTGAATCTTATCTCCGACATTATCAGTTTGCTTTTCCATAGAATTTCGCAGTTCTCCACTCAATTCGGAAATAGCTTCTTTCAAAACCTTTTTATAAAAAGTATCCAATGCTTCTTCTTTTTTCTTGCCGGGATCCATTTTCAAAATGCCGGTACATTCATCATCGTCCAAAGAAATTCGCTTGCCTACACGCTTTACAATAAATCCGTGTATCATATCCTCTGTTTTACGATTTTCTCGTTCAATGCTGTTTAAATTCAAATTTAATCTTTTTCTGCCGTACTGGATTTTATTATAACGACGTAAATCCGCCAAAAACTCATCCAAATATTCACGGCTTTCCTGTATAACGCCATTTTCTAATTTTTCACTTCTTGACTGTGTATCTGTACGAAACTCTGTAAGAGCATGCTGTACTTTGACTGTCATTTCCAGATCTGCATTATTAGAATCATAACTTTCAGTTCGTCCGCCGCTGGAACTGCCGGAAGATTTTCCAAAAATATTTTTAATAAACGTTCTGATACGATCAGCAATACAACAGTTACCAATACAGCAATTTCCTACACAACAACCACCGCCCATAACAGTTTCCTCCTTACATTAGATTATTTACATATGAACAAACAGAAATCATATAGTCTGCTTTCAAAATAACAGATTCTAAGGCTTTATTATCGCTGTTAAGACCTGTGCTTAATTCTTCAAAAGCATCTGACTTATTTTGAATGTTTTCCTCTGCACGGTCCAGATGTTCTTCAAAAGCGTCTTGAACAGTGTCTGAAAATTCGTCAACAGTATCTCTGATAGAGTTTATAACTTCATTTCCTGCCTGCACAAAAACATCTTGTTTCATTTTCTGTAATTCCTGATTTTTCATATCACCTGCGGACATTTTAATAATCTTTACAAATTCCGCATCATCTAAAGAAAATCTTTTATTTACATGCTCTGCAAATGTTCCCTTCAAATCTTTGCATGCACGATTAAACTGACGTTTTATAGTTTCTGTTCGCATGAGTTTCAAGGTCTTGTTCTGCTCTTCAAACACATCCATAATATCCTGTAACATCATAGAACACTCTACAATCATCTCACGTTCCATATCATCTGCAGCGGCGGAAATATTCTGTCTGTATTTCATCAGCAGCTGATTCAACTCTGCAATTTCATTTGCATCACTTTTTTCAGGATTCAAACCTTTTTTGTTTGCAATTTCTTCCTGTTCTTCATCTTTTCCTGTAATTACACTCCAGGCATATTTTGCAATTTTTCCAATTCCTTTTAAAATATCTCCAATAACCGGAATATTCTCACCTGGAATATTAGGAAAACCAATTGGTGGACGCATCATAAATAATCACCTCTTTTTTATACTTTTTCTAAACAGCTTTCTTAAAAAAGCCTGATATTTTAATTCATTGTGATGGTTTTGAGCTGGAAATCCGGAAATAATCATATTATGGTCAATATCCTTGTCAACACCGCTTCTTGCAAATAAAACAGTGTGATCTCCAACTTTCACATGGTTGCTAACCGCAGATTGTCCGTAAATATCCACATAATTTCCAATTTCTGCCCAACCTGCAATTGCAGTTAAAGCAACAATATGACATTGTACTCCGATTTTTGCTTCATGTCCAATTTGCACCAGATTTTCAATCTGTGTAAAATCACCAATCTCAGTTGTTCCAATTGTTCCCTTCTCTACAACTACATTTCCACCTATCTGCACATAATTTCCAATAGAAACTTTTCCGACAGCAGGAAGCTTTTTCCATCCATCTTTAAATTTATGGTACTCAAAGTTTTCAGTTCCAATGCTACAGCAAGTTCCAATTTTAACATTATCGCCAATTGTACAATTATCTCCTATTACCGTATTTGCACCAATTACGCAATTGTTTCCAATTCTCGCATTTTTTCCAACATATACACCAGACGATAATACAGTATGATCGCCGATTACTGCTCCATTCTGCACAGAAACATTTTCAGCAATTTCCGAACTATCCGACAACATTGGCTTTACAGAAACGTCACAGCAATACAATCCTTTTTCTATCAGGAAGGCAATAACATCTGCAAGCATTTCATGCGGATCATATTTTGAAATGATATAATTACGATGCAGCGGAAGTCCGACAGAAATTCTTGTAAGAATTGCACCGGCACAAATTTCAGGGATCAAATCGATTTTTCCATATGGCACATAAGTCAATGAATTTTCATTGCTGTCATGATACAAAGAAATTTCAAATATCTTTTCACTTTTATCTCCAAGCACCTGACAGCCAAGATGTTCTGCAATTTCTCCTACTGTAACATAAGGCTTATCCATCATGCATTCTTCATCATTTCATTTAATGCATTGCAAAGCTGTTCTACACGCTCATCAGTATTGGCTTTCAATTGGTTAATTGCAAGTTCAAGCTGTTCACGATATGCCTGTACTTCTTCCAGTTCCTTTTTGGACTTTTCATAGCTTGCTCGAATTTCATCAACACTCTTTGAAGAAGTCTGTAATACTTCACTGTTAGATGCCTTTGTATCTTCAAAGAACTGTTTGATTTCTTTACTTATCGTCTCATATGATGCAACAATATCCTTCATCAGATATTCTTTATATCGTGGAACAATATCCTGTGTAATTCGTCTGTTAACTCCCGATACATTAGACTTTTCCATAAGTTCTTCAAGATGTTCCGCAATTTCATTTGGCATCATGATGTCTAATAATTTCATTGCGATAGAATAGAGCGTTTTAAACTTGTCTCTATCATCTTTTAAACCTGTATCTGCAAAATCTCTGCAAAGATTCTGAAGATATGCAGCAACATGAACAATATTTTTACTTGCTTTTTCTGCACTGCCATAACAGTTTTCTGTTGACAGATATTTTACCCACTCATTTTTCTGTTGTTTCCAGTCTTTTTCAGGGTTGTTCAAAGCATCCCACTGAGTTCCGAGTATAAAAATCTTTTCAGGATTATCACCGGAATTCGAGAAAATTCTATAAAGAATGTTAAGTTCTCCACCAGTCAAAGCATCTGATCGAACACAGGCAAAAACTGCATTAGCTCTGTCAATATACGCTCTGGTAACATCAGAACGGTATCTTACTGCATCGTCCAGACCAGGTGTATCTCAAAAACAATCTGTTCAGGCATATTAAAATCTGAAAGACCAATTTCAACTTCTTTAACAAAGTAATGTTCTACATGCTTTGAAGATGTCCATCGCTCTATTTCGGCTTCTATATCTGCATTATTTACAGTTTCAGTAATTACTTCATGATCGAGCCATTCACCTTTTTCTTCATCAGCATGCAGAGCCACATATTCCTGTTTAAAGACATCTGCATTGTTAGAAATACTTTTCCAAAGCTGTCCCCACTCTTCTGATGTATAGAAAGTTACCTTGATGTAATCCTGCTTAGAACTCCTGAATTTTGTTAAAACTGCTGTTTCCGGTGTTACAGAAGTAGAAGCAAGATTTCTTCCAAGCAAAGCGTTAATCAGTGTTGACTTTCCTGCTTTGATAGTACCTACAAATGCAATATGGAAAACAGGGTCCTTGCAACGTTCTACGAAATTGCTGATACGCTTTATCAGCTTTTCACCAGATAATTTTGAAAATTCAGGCTGTGAAAGAATCACTTTCAATCGTTCCATTTTCTGTACGTACTGGTCAACAGTCAAATCCCATGAAATTTGCGTATGCTCTGCTGTTCCGACACTTTTCATTAAATCAGACAACTTCTTTGAATAATCCTGCAAAAGCTCAACATTTTGCAAAGTATCCGTAGAATTTGCTGATCCACAATATGGGCAAAGATACATACTATCTGTAAATTCTTTCTTACAAGATTTGCATATCATTACAACAATACATCTCCTTTATCACTTTAAATACTTTTTATGATATAATCAAAAGTACAAATTTTAAAATTAAATTAATAATTTAGATAAAACAAACTTACTTTCAACAAAATATCACATTTACATTTTATCACACTTTTCCCGCATTGTCAACACATATAGGCAATTTTTTTCTAGCCTTATAGTTGTTGAAAATTATTTTTAAAGCTGTTAGAGTATTATTTAATTGTACATCAAGCACAAAGGAGGACAAAATGAATATTGATCGTGAAAGAATTTCGTATATCATTGGACAGAGAATTTATGATTTTCGCACACAGAAAAAACTTAGTCAGGAAGCACTTGCGTTTGAATCAGAAATACATCCCGCATATCTGGGACGAGTAGAACGTGGAGAGAAATGCCCTACTATCGAAACACTCTATAAAATTTCAAAAGGATTAAAAATCCCACTCCATGAACTTCTTGATGTTTCCATAGAAGTAAAGCCAACCAATATAGAAGCTTTCCACAGAATTCAAACGGCAATGCAGTGCCTTTCAGAAAAAGAATCGATAGAAATCGCCGAAATTGTAGAAAAGATAATTGCCTTCAAATATCCACAACCATAAAAAACGGTATGCCCACAAAGGACATACCGCAAAATCTTTTCTGAAAGTAATAAACAAAAACTCAATCGATATCAATGACAAGCAGCAGGATAAAACCTGCTGCTTAAATAATTTATTCAATTGCAATATCTTCATTCTTATTCAATTGACCAATTTACAACATTTCTTTTATTATTTCCTCTTCGTACAAGTTTTTTTCCATCAGTCAAAGTAATTTTCTGTTCGTAATCTCCATTAGAATAGCCAATATAACTTTCTTGAAGATTTCCATATTGATCAAACAATCTATAGTTATAAGTTTTTTCAGTAACATAAAACCATGATGCC
>JALEJO010000117.1 GCA_022769365.1 Oscillospiraceae bacterium
ACATAAAGGCTGCAAATTTCAATCTAAGTTTCTGAAACATATTAAAATACTTCCTTTCCTTTTTTCCTGTAATCCCTGAAAATAATATTTATATAATATCACAAATTTGCCCAAATGTAAAGTTTTTTCACCTAAATTTCATTTGAGAGAAATTTTGAGAGTATCTATCAAAATTTTGTTGTACAGCTTTTCATTAAAAAGAGAAAATTGTATTTAGTATATTAATAATCATAACTTACACCTTTCATTCAACCCCCTCATAATACTCATACAACGGAATAGCATGATGAATGGCAAAAGTAGTGTGATTCTGATATTTAGATAAATCGGACTGTATTTCTGCAATGACAGAATTGATATAACCTTTATTTTCTTTTTCTTCTTCGTAGAATGTCACATAATCCCCCTCGCTTGTTTGAGCCGCCTGCAAACCTATTTCTAAATTGCAATCGTTTACTTCTGCATAATCGAAGGCTGATTTTTCTGCACCACTCTGTACTTGTGCAACAAGTTTTTCAACTGCTGAGGCAGTATCACGGTATGCCATTAAAATTGTATCATTGGAAATTTTTGTAATTGAATCGTAGACGCTTTTCGTTGTGCCGTCGGAATCAGTATAATTATATTTTAAAATCCAGAATGGCAGACAGTAGGAAACCGAAAGATTTTTTGAATCAGCATATTGCTGAGCTGTTTTTATAAATTGAATCTGTTGATACCTTACACTGTCATTATTTTTCCAGTTGTATTCAGAATTTGTCCATACTTCTGCATCATAAGAAACACCTGCAATTCGAGCATCTGCATCAACAGACTTGTTATATTCTTCCACACGGTCAAATATACGATAAATTGCTGTTTGATAAGAGTCTTCATAAAGCCATGTTTTTTCGCCTGTCAAAAGATATACTTTCATATTACGGGCATATGCATTTTTTACGAAAGTTGCCACCATATCAGCATTATTCACAAGTTTATTTGCACCAATTGAATAATAAATTTCCGTAACACCATAAAATTCCATAGCATCTAAAAATTTATTTTGCACTTCCATATCGCTGTCAATTCCATAAAGAGAAGCTTTACTACCCTTCCAATACCACGTTGCACGATTCATTTTTGTTTTTTCATTAATCGTATAAACATCTTTAGTTTCAGAATTATACAAATATTGAACAGTATCGGATAAATTAAAAGCATCAGAATTCACAAGATAAAAACGATCAACAGAATAATCCAAAGGTCTGTCCATTTTTTTCTCAATGGAACTTTTCAGTTCTCCTGAAATCTGATAATTATATTCAGATTTGGAAATATAGCCGTTCGCAACAGCGTCAGCATAAGACATACCAACCAATTTTTCAAGTTCGTTATTTTCTGTTGGTAAAGCAAGTTTTTGTTTCATAATAGACAAATCAGTTATATCTAATTTTCCGTCCGATGAAAAATCTCCCGCTTGCCAGTCAGCGAGTTTTGCATCTGATTCAGAAAGAAGCCATTTTTGAAGTGACACAACATCTGCTATATCAAATTTACCATCTGAATTTATATCACCTTTTATTTCTTCCGCTGATACCTGTAAATTGGGCATTGAAAGCGATGTTAAAAGAAAAGCTGAAATTAAAGCAATTATTTTTTTCATAGTTTTTATTTACCTCATTAATTTAAATTTATCATACTACTATACTATCATATCTTATAATTTTTTTCAAGTGATTTTCAGAAATAAACATCTCATTTATTTCCATAAGTAAGTAAATTACAATTGTAATAATTCCAATGGTCATCTTCATTATCAACTGAAAACAGATCATCATCATAAGCCATAAAGTTATCCCAGACAGTAGCAGAACAATCCCATGCATTTAAAAAATACATTTTTTTACCCAGAGCATTAGTTGCGGTGTCCATATAGACCTTATTGCCATATACAGTGGCATTCTGTCCCCAGCCGTCCACAACATTATTTTGTTCAAATGCACGCTGAATTGCTGTACAGCCGTTTCTGTAACCAACATTATTTCTTATCACACAGTCATTTCCCTTTATATTCACGAAGCTTTTTGCATAATTTTCACCGCTCATTCCTTTTCCGTCAAATGTGCAGTTTTCCACAGTTGTTCCAATTGTATATTCTTTTATATCGACGTGTTCGGCGGCAACATTCGGACCAAGTTTGCAGTTTTTGATTGTATTGTAATGACAATCATGACCATAACCTGAAGTACTTTCTGCACTTCCGACATAAACAGCCTCGCCATATCCCGGAGATACAACACCTGTATCATGAACATAACAATTTTCCGCAAGACAATAAGAACTATTATCTCTGAAATGAATACCCTCAGAACCAATATTATATACTTCACAATTTATTATTTCCGTATGATTTGAATTATCAAGAATAATGCCTTTTTGTGCATTCGTAACCTTTAAATCTTTAATCTTCCACCAGTCGCCTGAAATATCTAAAACATAATTTTCGGAAGTTGAAGAACCTGAAAGAATGGCAGGTTTTTCTGGATTTTCAGAACGAATGATAATAGGATTTTCTTCTGTTCCATCTGCTGAACTTGTAAACATATATCCTTTTGGTGTATCGCCGCTATAAACATATTCACCCTCGGCAAGTATGATTTCATCGCCTGCTTTTGCACTTTTAAGGGCATTTTTTAGTTCATCTGTATTTTCAACATAAACTTCGTTTGATGTGACTTCTTCTGAAATTAATTTTTCCTTCATAACACAAAGGTCAAGCACATTTATTTTATTATCTTCATACAAATCTCCAGCTTGCCAGTCAGCAAATTTTGCATCTGATTCTGTAAGAAGCCATTTTTGAAGTGACACAACATCTGCTATATCAAATTTACAATCTGAATTGATGTCGCCTTTTATTTCCTCCGCTGATACCTGCAAATTTGGCATTGAAGTTGACGTTAAAAGAAAAGCTGATATTAATGCAATTATTTTTTTCATAGTTTTTATTTACCTCACTAATTTAAATTTTAATGTGCTATTTTATATTATTTTATTAAAATTTTCAACAACTCAAACCCCATTTTTCTTCCCGATAAGAACCCCTGCAAAATCCGCAATAAACCATCCTATAGGAATTGAAATCCATATACCCATTACTCCAAAAGATGGAATTGATGAAAGGATATAAGCGAGAAGAACTCTTGTTCCAAGAGATAAAATGGTCAGCACAACAGATACAGCAGGC
>JALEJO010000157.1 GCA_022769365.1 Oscillospiraceae bacterium
AAAAATTAAAAGTGAAAGGAAAACAGATATGAACTTAAACAACACACCATCTTCTGAAAGAATTCATATATCATTTTTTGGATGCAGAAATGCAGGAAAATCAAGTCTTATTAATGCCATAACATCTCAAAACGTTTCAATTGTTTCTGATATAAAGGGAACTACAACTGATCCCGTTTCAAAATCTATGGAGATACTGCCACTTGGTCCTGTTACGCTTACTGATACCGCAGGTCTTGATGATACTGGAAAACTTGGAAAACTTCGTGTTGAGAAAACACTTGATATTTTAAGAAAGACTGATATTGCAGTTGTAGTTGTTGATTCGTCAGAAGGTAAGAATATTTTTGATGAGAAAATTATATCCGAACTAAAAGAAAAAAGTATTCCATATATAGTCTGCTATAACAAATCTGATATATCAGAAAAAAAAGAACTTGAAGATAATGAAATATGCGTCAGTGCTTTGAATGGTAAAAATATAAATGAGCTAAAAGAAAAAATTGCGTATTCTTTAAAAAATAAAAGTGATAAAAAAATTATTTCTGATATTATTGAACCTGGCAAAATATGTGTTCTTGTTGTTCCTATTGATAAAGCAGCACCAAAAGGAAGATTAATTCTTCCTCAGCAGATGACTATAAGGGAATTATTGGATAATGGTAATATATGCATTACTGTTCGTGATACTGAACTTGAAAGTTGTCTTGATATTTTAGAAAATAAAATAAGTCTTGTTGTAACTGACAGTCAGGCTTTTGGATATGTAAAAAAAGTTGTTCCTGAAAATATTCCGCTTACCTCTTTTTCAATTCTTTTTATGAGATACAAAGGTCAGCTTGAGACAGCTGTTAAAAACGTTTCTGTTTTAAATAAAATCAAAAATGGAGATAAGATTCTGATTTCAGAAGGATGTACACATCATAGACAGTGTGATGACATCGGAACTGTTAAGCTTCCAAACTGGATTAGAAAGTTTTCAAATTGTGAGCCAGAATTTATTTTTTCTTCAGGTGGAACATTTCCTAAGAATATTGACGATATTTCACTCGTTATACATTGCGGTGGATGTATGATAACAGAAAAAGAAATGCAAAGCAGAATAAACTTTGCATCTTCAAAAAACATTCCTTTTACAAATTATGGTACAGCAATTGCCTATATGAATGGAATACTTGAACGTGCTTTAGAACCTTTTGGAATGAAAATATAAAATTATGTAAGATTATTTTATATTTTTATTTTTTTGCAATAAAAAACAATCTTGGCATTTTTAGTATAACTTTTCCGTCTGAATAAATTGGAAAAGTTTCCTTTAATTTTTCTTTAATCTCGTATATAAAATCTTCTTTTTGAATATCATTCAATACTTCAAGATATGTCCTTAGTCCACTACCTTTATACCAGTTTATTATAGATTCTCTTGAAGGTAAAATATGATAATAGGTGGTTTCCCACATTATTACATCACTTGAAATTTCTGACAAAATGTTGTACGTTTCATCAGGCATCAGATTATGAAAATTATTTACATTTCTAAGTTCAGACCATTTTTCATCAAGTAGAATTTTATTCAGCATAGTATAAAAAGGAGCAATCTGAACAAGCGGCATCTGAACGGCTAACATTCCACCATCATTAAGTTTATGCATAAGTTTTGGAAAAAGTTTTCTGTGTTCAGGTATCCAATGCAGACAGGCATTGGAAAAAATCAGATCATAATTTTTAAGATTATCAAGTTCGTCAGGAACACTGCATTTTTCAAAATTTAATTCAGGATAAGATTTTATTGCGTTTTTCAGCATATCTTCTGAATTATCTATTCCAAGTATTTCAGCATTTGAAAATTTTTCATAAAGTCTATTAGTACTGTTTCCAGGACCGCAGCCTATATCAAGTATTGCTTTTGGAGTTATATCAATTCTGTTTATCAGATCAACAGATGGTCTTGTTCTTTCATTCTTAAATTTCATATATTGTTTTGAATTCCAATCTGGCATATAAATCTCTCCTTTATTTCCATCCTTCAAGATTGCTTCCAGTTATTGAATTTAAAATATTTCTTTTTAAATATGGAATTGATTTTGCAAATTTCACAATCATTTCTTTTGTATATTCCCTTTTGGTAACACCGTCTGCTGGGCAACATTTTGTCATAACAGGAATATTATTGCGATTTACTGAGCTTTTTATTGAACTTTCAAATGTTAAAATCAATGGTCTTATTATTTCGGTAGTACCATTTTCCGACTTATATTTTGGGGCAAATGTATTCAATTTTCCGTTATAAAATATATTCATCAATAAGGTTTCTATAACGTCATCTGCATTATGACCAAGTGCAATTTTATTGCAGCCGTTTTTCTCGGCAGTATCATATAGCATACCTCGTCTTAATGTTGAACAAAGCGAACAAGGATTTTTCTCATTTTTAACATCAAATACTATTTCCTTTATATCTTTTTTTACCTCAAAAAACTCAATTCCGATTGTTTCACAAAACTTTCTTGGAATATCAGTATCAAAATTTAAAAATCCTGGATTTATAGTTACTGCAATTACTTCAAAATTGACTTTTGAAAACATTTTATATGTTGAAAAAGCCTTTAATAAACACATTGAATCTTTGCCGCCTGAAACTGCAATTGCAATTTTATCATTTTCTTCTATTAAATTATATCTTGTACAAGCTTTCTGAAATGATGACATTACTTTTTTCATTTTCAATTTCCTTAATCAAATAAAGTTTCCCAATACTCTGATTTATAACATTCAAAGCACATTTTTATTTGCTCTTCATTGTTCTTTTCTTCTGCAAGTTTTGGTAAATTTTCCAGTTTAAAATAATCGTACCCTGTGGTTTCAATATTTTCAGTAAAACTTCCGCCTGTTGCTTCACATAGAGAAAATATTTTACAAACCTTATAAGCGTAAATGGGAAGATTATGTTTTTCTCTATCCTGAACGGCAATTATTTTCTTTACCACTGCATCTATACCGGCTTCTTCTTTAACTTCCTTTATGGTATTTTCTTCAACTGAAAGATTAACATCTACCCAACCTCCAGGAAGTGACCATGTGTCGTTTGCTTCATGTACAAGAAGAATTTTGTTATCTTTAAATATTGCAGCTCTTGTGTCGATTTTAGGTGTTTGATAACCTGTATCAGTACAAAAAATATCATACACCTTTTCATATGGAATTTCAGTTTTATAACTGAGCATTTCAGCAGATATTTCCCTTATTCTTTGGTATCTTTCAATGTCAAATTTATCTTTTCCATAATATAATCCCGACTGTGCCAATGCCTGAAGTTCTACTGCCCATTCAAGCCATTTTTCATTTTTATTCATATATATTTTTCTCCTATAAATCTAAGTATATAGTGAATTATATCACATACTTTGGTATTTGTCAAATAAAAAAAGAAGTCGTTTTCGACTTCTTTTTATATATTTTAATTATTCTTAAAGATATTTCTTACATAGTTATATATATGAGGACGAATTGTACTTCCCCAATGTCCACCATCTGTTACGGTATGCCATACATGCGGAACTCCATTAGTTGTTAATACATTGTGATAACTTTCAGGTGTTGAATAAACAACTTCATCATTTGTACCTGCACTTATCATAACAAGCTGTGGTTGAATATCACCAAATTTAAAGTCAGCTTCTTTTATAAGGTCTGTTGTAAGTCCTGGTGCAGGGCAAACAGCACCAACATGCCCGAATAAATCAGGTCTTGAAAATCCTATATAAAGGGATTCTCTTCCACCCATAGAAAAGCCTGTGATAGCTGTATTTTCTCTGCCTGTTTTAACTGAATAATTCTTTTCTATATAAGGCATTACTTCTTTCGTAAGTTCATTTATAAAGTTATCATAAGCCTGATTGTTTTTGTCATTCAGTCCGTCACAGTTATCCTGTGTTGCACTTGCATAAATATTTGGAAAAACAACTATCATTTCTTCAGCTTCACCAGAAGCGATTGCATTACCTAAAACCTGTCTGAACTTTATTGTTGAATCCCCTGCATCAAGAAGAGAATCTTCATTACCCCAATAACCATGGAGTGCATAAAGTACAGGATATTTTTTGTTTTTATCATAGTTTGCAGGAAGCAGAATATTCATGCTTTTTGTTCTACCACCACAAACATCAGACTTAAACGATACTTTTTCAAATGTTCCATAATTAATACCTGTTTTTTCATCTGATGCATCACTTGCATCAAATTCAGATATTCTCGATTGTACTTTTGCAACATAATCTGCAAGTGAAACAAATGAAGTGGAAGAATTTAAAAGTTTTTCTTTCATAAGTACAAGGTCAATAACATTTATCTTTCCATTTGCGTCTATATCCCCTGCTTTCCAATCAGCAAGCTTTATATCAGAATTTCTAAGAATCCATTTCTGCATAAGAACAATATCTGCAATATTAAACTTTTTATCGGCATTTATATCGCCTGAAATAGTTGTTTCAGAAGGTTTTTCTGTTGTTGTTTCTGTCGGCTTTTCTGTTGTTTCTTCAATCACAGGAGGACTTTCTATAGATGTTCCCTTTATTGCACCAATTGCTTCATCTATATAAAAATTATCATTGTCACTTTCTGTTTCAACATAAATAACAAAATCTGAACCATCTTCCGGAAGTTTGAAATTCTTGTTTGCAAGCTGAACATAATGTTCTTTCACCGCTGAAGCAGATGCAATTCTTGCGTATTTTGTTTTACCTGATGAATCTTTGTATTGTAATGAAAGAACAACATTTTTAGGACTGTCACCGTCTACGTAATTAAGGCATACACTAAAACTGTATTCATTCCCTGCCTTAAAAGCTTTTGAATCAAGAACTTTTTCAGCACCACACCAGGATTTATCACGATTTTGAACAAGAAGTGCATTTGTTCCTTTATATGGAATTCTGCCACTTAATGCAATTTCAGCCGTGCCATGTGCTTTCCAGTCACAATTGCTTTCTTCAAATGTATCGTGGAAATAGTAACCATTTTTATCAGGTTCAATATCTTTTTCAGGTTCAGTTGTTTCTGTAGGAGTTACAGCACTTCCATCAACTGTTACGACGAAAGTTGAAACGCTGTTTGCTGGAAGCTGTGCAAAAAATCCATCATTTTTAGATTCAAGATTTTTTGTTTCTGCTATATTTTCATTTGCAGATGTTCTGTATCTGTCGACATTTTTTATATTTTGACCAACAGAAAAAGATTGTGCATATGATTCATCACTTTTATTTATTGCAACAATTGCAATTGAACCATCTTTATTTTTATAAGCTGAAACATAAACATCATCAGTAGGCTGTTCTGTTGCTTCAACTCTTACAGCACCCGGTCTTACATATTTGCTGTATTGGGCCATACAATAACCACGTTTACTTATTTTTCCGTCTTCTGTCATAAGCCCGTAGTTTCTTCTGATGTACCACCAAGTGTAAGCACTCATATTACCTACTACCATAGCATTATGGATATTTTCAGAAACGTCAAGTGCTTCAGGGAAACGATTTGCTGAATCTTTATCACTATTTGGAACATATACTTCTGTCATCCAAATTTCTTTTCCTGAATTTTCAAGTTCAGGAAAATCCATCCACGCCCTTTGCGTTCCATACATATGTGTACCAAAAACATCACAATTTGCCATAGCTTTTGCGTTATTTAAAATCTTTTTATAAAATCTCTTACCGCCATCACCACCATTAATCCACGATGCACCATCTGGCGAATATTGGAATGACTCAGGTGACATAAGTCTTGTGCTTGTGATTTTATCACCATAATTTGCAATAAAGTCTGTTGTTTCATCTGTAGACCAATAAGTCCATTCTGAAGCATAATCAGGTTCGTTTTGAACTGATATAGCATACAGATCAACGTTATTATTTTTCATATAAGTTCCAAAATCGTTAAGATGTTTTGCATAAGCTTCATAATTTGACTTTGGAAGATGAAGTTTGCCATTGCTTCCGCCTGATTCAGTAAGATTTGAAGGTGGTTCCCAAGGCGATGCAAAAACTGTAACTCCTAAATCAGAAGCATATTTTGCAGTTGGAACTGCCCTGCTCCACTGTGAACTGTCAGGATTTACAAAAACACGAAGTATTGTAAGTCCAAGTTCATCCGAACCATTTCCAAACGCAGTTTTTCGCTGTGATTCAGTCAAATCACCTGCCCATTCTGGATGATTTATACCGCCAAATCCTCTTATTGTCTGATACTCTTTGCTTGTATCTATAGTGCAGTTAACTGCGGCAGATGTAACATTTGCAGGCATAACAGACATTGCACCCAAAATCATTACACCGCTTAAAGCTGCTGAAACAACTTTTTTAAATCCGTTAAGCATTTCTACCTCTCCTTTAAAATAAAATTTGGTCATTTTAATTATTGATATTATAGCATATTTATATTTCATTTTATTTCAAAATTGCCATTCATATACCAAATTTGTTATTTACAATATAAAATATTGCATAAAAAATAACACAACAAACGAAAAACATCTGTTGTGTTTGTATTTGGATAAATCAGTTTTTTCTGTTTCCGTCTTTATCAAAAGTTTTTTTCATAGCTTTTTCCACCAATATAATACTTAATACAATCATCAAACATTCAACTGTCATAAGAAAAATAGTAATAAATGTACTTGTACTATCGCTAAATTTGATAATGATTAAAAATATTAATATCGTTGAAAAGAATAATATCCAACCTATTCTCCACCATAATTTTCCGCAGATTTCGTTTGCAAATTTCCATGTATCATCATTTTTCATTGCCATTTTTGTTCTGTATCCGCAAAAATTATTTCTTTAAATGCAATTTGTACGCATTACCCACCCTGCAAAAACAATTACAAGAGGTGTAAATAAGCTGCATATAAAACATATTGCCCAAACCATATATTATTATCTCCTTAAAATAGTGATTAAGACAGTTTATTAATAATCAAATAGCTAACCCAATAAATAATAAGCATTCCACATAGTGCAAAACAAGCTGCCTGAGAATAGATATCAAAACCGATTATTTTAAGAATAAGTCCGATTATTGCAAGTGCAATAACTGTTATATAAAATGCAGCTGACTTTGCCTTTCGCACAACATAAATATTTCTTTCATCGTTCATACTGACATCAACAGCTTTTGCATACGCTTCATTTTTTCTGTATTTTATGCCATATATCAAACGAATTATTCCAACTGCTGCAATGCCACCTCCAAAACCTGACCAGAAATTATCGAGCAAATCAAAACATGACATAACTAAAATTGAAATTCCTGCAACAACAAGAAATCCATACCAAAACATTCTTTTGCTATTATACATAAATCATTCCTCCTCAAAAATAAATACTTCTTCAATAGTTAATCCAAATGTTACCGCTATTTTGTGTGCAAGCATTATTGACGGATTATATCTTCCGTTTTCGAGTGAAATTACAGTTTGCCTTGATACTTCAAGTAAATCCGCCAACGCTTGCTGTGTCATTTTCCTTTCTTTACGAAGTTCTGCAACTTTATTATTCAATATATGCAACCTCCTTTTTCAAAAAGTAAAGTTAACTTTACATATGCTATTATATCATACAAGAATGATTTTGTCAAGTAAGCTTTACATTTTTACTTGTTAATTATTTATGAATAAAAAAGCTCAGGTTAAGCTTATACCTTGCCTAACCTGAGTTATAATTTTTATAGTAATATTTTAGAGTGCATCATCACCTGTTTCATCTGTCCTTATTCTTATACATTCATCAACAGTTGAAACAAATATTTTTCCGTCCCCATATTCACCTGTATAAACAGTATCTTTGATAAGTTTTATTATTTTCTTGTAGTTACTATCTGAAACAACAGTCATAAGGTAAACTTTTGAAAGAGTGTTCATCATAACTTCGCTGCCTCTATGATATTGAATCCAACCATGTTGATTTCCGCAACCGTGAACCTGATGAATACTTACACCATTTACACCTGCTTCAATTAATTTATTTTTTAAAGCTTCGAGTTTTTCAGGTCTGAATATTACTTCTATTTTTTTCATTGTTTTTCACCTCTATTAATATTAATCAAGTCCATCGAATGCAGGATAAGCACGTTCACCATGTTCTGTTGAATCAAGTCCTTCTGATTCTTCAATTGCTTCAACTCTTATTCCACCAGCAACTTTTAAGAGTGTCATTATAATAAAAGTTATAACAACTGCAATTGCAATTGATAAAGCTGTTGCAGAAATTTGTGAAAGAAACAGGCGATAATCTCCAAAAATAAGTCCTTCGTTTGGAACAACAGGATTTACAGATGATGTTGAAAATACACCTGTCATTATGCCACCCCATATACCACCTACACCGTGACAACCAAATGCATCAAGTGCATCATCGTATCCAAGTTTAGCTTTTATTTTAGAAATCATAAAGTAGCAAACAGGTGCAGATGTTATGCCAATTATAAAAGCTGCCCATATTGGAACATATCCGGCACCGGGTGTAATTCCAACGAGTCCGACTATACCACCTGTTATTGTTCCCATAGCTGTACATTTTCCAAGTATAAAGTATTCTATAAGCATCCATACAATCATACTTGCAGCAGAAGATATGGCAGTATTGACAAATGCAACAAGTGCAATTTTATCTGCTGAACCTGCACAGCCGCAGTTGAATCCAAACCAGCCTACCCAAAGTATTGTTGCACCTATCATAAATAATGGAATATTATGCGGATGATATGACATTGCACCATATCCCCTTCTTTTTCCAAGAATGATACAGGCAATAAGACCTGAAACACCTGTGCTTATGTGGATAACATTTCCGCCTGCAAAATCTATTGAATGCATCATTTCAAAGATTCCACCGCCCCAAGCCATATGAGCAAGAGGATAATATACCAAAAATGACCATACAATATCAAAAATTATCATTTTTGAAAATTTCATTCTTTCGGCAAGAGAACCATATATTATAGCCGGTGAAATAACTGCAAACATCATATTGAATATTGCTGTTACTATATCAGGAACTGAATCATCATTTGATTCAAATGAAACATCTTTGAAAAATATATGACTGAAATCTCCTATAATTCCCAAATGGTCCTTTCCAAATGTTAAGGAATAACCAAATGCCACCCAAAGAAGCATACCTATTCCCATCATTGAAATAACGCTAATCATCGTGTTTAATGAGTTTTTTCTTCGTACCATTCCTCCATAGAAAAAAGCAAGTCCCGGAGTCATAAAAAGTACCATAACCGTACAAAGAAACATAAAAGCCACATTGCCTGTCATATTTATCACCCTTTACAAATTTTTTCACACTACAATAAAAATACCTGCACAAAAGCATCTTTGCACAGGTATTAAAAGAGAAAATATATAATTTAATGTCAGAAATTCACATTAATACTTAGCACCAATAATAGCCTGCATTTCAATTTCAACAAGCTGAGATGGTCTGTTGAGTTCTTTAATTCCTATCCATGTGCAACAAGGTCTGATATCTTTGAAATATTCAGAATATGCCTTTGTAATTTCATTGTTATAAGAAGAACTTGTAGCCCAGATATTTACCTTTACAACTTCTTCTCTTGAAACACCATTTTCTTCAAGAAGATTTACAAGTTTTGTAAAAATATATTTAGCCTGTTCGTATGGATCGCCTTCACCATATACTGTACCTTCAGGTGTTACAGCTGTTGTACCTGAAACAAACACGAAAGGACCTGCCTTTGTAATTCTTGCATAACCTGCAACATCTTCGTATGCTGAACCGCCTTTGATTGCTTCTCTTTTAAATTCCATTTTAATACACTCCTTAAATAATTTTTGTTTTAATCTTATTTTCTGTTTTTATGTAAACTGATATAAAATCAGTAAACAACATCTCATTAAGGGAAAAGTCCTTTAATATCATGTGCATAAAGAAGTCTGCGAAGTGCAACTATATAGGCTGCCATTCTGTATGAACAATTTGATTTTTTCTTTTCTTCAAGAATACATTCAAATGATTCTGTCATCAGCTTTTCAAGCATCTGATTTACTTCATCTCTGCTCCATGTAAGTTCCTGTATATTCTGAACCCACTCAAAATATGAAACTGTAACACCACCTGAGTTTGCAAAAATATCAGGTATAAGGGTTATTCCTCTCTTATCAAGAATTTCATCAGCTTCTGCTGTTGTCGGACCATTTGCACCTTCAACAATATATTTGCATTTAAGTTTTTCAGCAACCTCTGCATTAATCTGATTTTCAAGTGCTGCCGGAACAAGTATATCACATTCACAAAGAAGAAGTTCCTCATTTGAAATATGCAAAACGTCATCTTTATTGTAATCTTTTAAAAGTTTTCCATCTGCAACAAATTCAGATATTTCATCTGCATCAAGTCCACTACTGCAATAAATTCCGCCTGAAACATCACTTAAAGCAACTACACAAGCATTTCTGTGAGCAAATATTCTTGCAGCATTTGAACCAACGTTACCAAACCCTTGAACAGCAACTTTTATTCCATCAAGTGATTCAATACCATCTGCTTTTAATGCAAGTTTGGCAGCTGTAACAACTCCTCTTCCTGTTGCGGAATTTCTTCCTTTTGAGCCTCCAAGTTCTATAGGCTTACCTGTTACAACTCTCGAGCACTGTTTTCCTTGCAACTGCTGGTATGTATCAAGTATCCACGCCATTGTCTGAGAATTTGTATTAACATCAGGTGCGGGAATATCTTTATCAGGACCTATAAGGTCAGCTATTGCAAAAGTAAATCTTCTTGTCAGTCTGCAAAGTTCTTTCTTAGAAAGCTCAGCAGGATTAACTCTTATGCCTCCCTTTGCACCCCCATATGGAATATTTGCAACAGCACATTTAAGTGACATCCAAGTTGCAAGTGCTTTAACTTCATTAAGATCACAATTTTGATGGTATCTTATACCACCTTTAAATGGGCCTCTTATATTTGAATGCTGAACTCTGTACCCCTCAAAAACTTTTATACTACCATCATCCATTTCAATCGGAAGATAAACTTTTGTTTCTCTTTGAGGATTTTTCAGAATTTCAAACATTGTTTTATCTATTTTACCAACATCAACCGCTTTTTCCATAACAGTTTGTACGTTTTCAAAAGGATCATATGCTTTAGACACAAAACCACCTGATTTCTAAAATTTAAGTTCAGACAGCAGCGGCGAAACCGCCGCTATCTGTTTTATCATATATATATTTAATAGATATATGGCTTGTCCCAAAGATTCAGCTTTGTTCCTATGCCTTTTTCAAGTGCTGATTCATAAATTGTCTTACCCCATGCAACATCTTCAACGGGCATACCGCCAATTGAATAAAGAATTATCTGGTCATCAGACTTTCTTCCTGGAACTTTTCCTGCTGCAATAGCACCTATGTTTACAACTGAATCCCAGTCAAGTTTTCCATCGTGTGCAAGGTCTGTAAATTTATCTCCAAGGAGGAACATCTTATCAAATGTCGGATATGGATATTCATCAGCCCAAGCTTCATAAAGTTTCTTATTATCAACAACAAGGAGAGTATCAGGATCTGTAACAAGGTCATCAGGGAAATCCAAAGCACCAACTGTTGTAATTAATGCACCTGGTTTAATCCATTCTTTTTCAATGTATGGATAATTCTTATGACCACCCGTCGGAGTTGAAACAGCAGCTGTAACTATATCAGCATCTTTTACGCATTCTTCAATTGAATCACATATGATATAGTTCTTGACATTAGGACAATGTTCCTTGACATATGAAATAAATCTGTCAATTGAAGCCTTTCCTCTGCCTTTGATTTTGATTGTGTCAATCGAAGGTCTTAACGCACAGAATGTTTCAACCTGTGTTGCCTGAATTGCACCAGGACCAATTGCACCAATAACCTTTGAATCTTCTTTTGAAAGAAGTTTTACACCAACACCAGGTATAGCAGCTGTTCTGTATGAACTGATAAGGTTTGCAGACATAAACGCAACTGGTGCACCTGTTTCCTTATCATTAAGTACAACCATAAGTATAGAACGTGGGAGACCTTTATCTCTGTTATCTACATTTGAACCATACCACTTAACACCTGCCATATCAAACTTACCACCGAGATAAGCTGGCATAGCCATAAATCGTCTGTCTGGTCCATTTTTTGGCATATTTGGAAATTCAGGATTATCAGGGAAAAGAATCTGACAGCCGTGTGAATTTCCGTTTTCACCACCCATACGGTAGTCACCTGCATCAAGAAGCTTAACAACTTCCTCCATACAGTCTGTACATTTCAAAACATCTGTAACCCCTGCTTCAATCATATCTTTTTCACTAAGATATAAAATGTCAACATTTGGATAACTCATAATAAATTTCTCCTTTTCTAAAAATTTTTATATAAAAGCCGTTTTATCAGCTTTATTTACTTCTTAAAATTTCTTATAGAACTTGTGTTCTTTTGCCTTAACAGAAGGCTGCTTTCCATCAGCATACCCTAAAGCAACTGAACCAATTATCATTTGATTATCAGGAATACCAAGTTTTTTCTTGAAAATTTTACCTTCCTCTGTTGCAAAGAATTGTTTAACTGCATATATCCAGCAGCTTCCTATTCCAAGAGAATAAGCTGCAAGCATCATATTTTCAATTGCAAGTGATGCATCTTCAACAGGTGAAAATTTAGAAGAATCTGCAAACACTATAACAACTGTCGGGGCATCATAAAATGGATTTCGTTCAATACCTGTTGCTTTTTCAACAGATGTAACCAATTCATTCATAAACTCTTCCGATTGTATAACATATGCATATGCTGACTGACCATTCATTCCACTTGGTGCAGCACTTCCTGCCAAAAGAATTGTTTCAAGTTCATCGTTAGAAATCTGTTCTTTTTTATATGCTCTTATGCTTCTTCTGTTAAGTATTGTATGTATAGTTCCATTTTCTGAACCCATTTCTACCCCTCCTAAAAAAAGGCAACAGCATCTTAATTTAAGACGCCATTGCCTTTTGATTTTTATTTTTTAGGTTTAAATCTGTCGTATTTCAACTGACTTATATCAATTGTTTTTGACTCTCCATCAAGTATTAACTCGCTTAATGCTATTGATACCGCCGGACTTATACCAAATCCGTGACCGCTGAATCCAAATCCTAATGTAAGTCCTGGAACTTCTTTAACGTTATCAATTACAGGAAGTACATCTATGCACTGATCGTACCAACCTGACCATGTTCTTACAACCTTACAGTTTTTCAAAACAGGAAAATATTTAATGATACCTCTTGAAATTGATGGAGCTGTTAAGCTATTTGTAACGAAATTATCGTTGTTTGAAGTAAATGCCTGCAACCCACTGTTTCCGCCAAGTACAAATGAACCATGTTCAGATTGATGTCCATAAAACTCACCACCTGCAACACCTATCATAACATCAAACATTTTAGGTTGTGCTTCTGTTACAAGTACTTCATTAAATTGTCTTTCGACCGGTGCATCAATACCAACTGTATTTGCAATTCTTCTTGATTCATATCCTGCACAAAGAAGAATATTATCTGCCTCATAAACACCATCATCTGTAATGACTTTTCTTGCTCTTCCCTTTACTTTAACAATTTCATTTACATGAACCCCTGTAATAAATGTTACACCAAGTTCAAGTGCTTTTTTATAAAATCCAAGTGTTGTTGTAAGTGGATTTGCGTGTCCATCTGTTGCACACCAGCTTGCAGCAATAACGTCTTTTGACATATACGGACAAATTTCTCTTGCTTCATCGCCTGAAATCATTTTTACATCAAGACCAAGCTTTGTGCTTTTTGCTGTGTGGTTTTCAAGAACTTTTATATCAGATTCAGTAAGTCCAAGTCGGAGGTTTCCTCCCTGATGATATTCAACATTAACACCAAGTTCTTCACCAAGTGTAGGCCATATATTTTTAACTGCATACATAGCAAGTGGAAGTTCCTTAGGATCTCTTGCTGACTGACGAACACCACCTGCATTTCTGCAAGAACCACCATTTCCTATCTCTTTCTTTTCAAGTACAAGAACATCTACGCCACGCTTTGCAAGACGATATGCTGTTGCACATCCCATAATGCCGCCACCAATAATGATAACGTCTGCTGTTCGTTTTTCAATCATGGCTTAGTCCTCCTTAACATCTGTTATATTATTGCTGAAAGTATTGATGTCTACAGGTCGTACCGGAGCTCTACCTGTTATCATACCGACTTCCGAAGGCTTTGTTTTAAGTTCAGAAGCAATTATTCCCTGAACAAGTTTCTGACAAGTCTGTCCCTGACAAAGTCCCATTCCTGAACGAAGAAAACGTTTTACTTCGTTCATTGTACGCATACCTTCATAAACAGCTTTTCTTATCTCGCCTTTTGTTATTTCTTCACATCTGCATATTATCATATCATCATCAGGTTTTTCAACAAATGGTTCTTTATTTGCTGTACGTATAACTTTTGCCATTATAAAACACTCCCCTCTCAGTCTGCTTTATAAAATCTTGCATCTTTAACAAATGCTTGTTTTACTTTCATTGTAACAACCATTGTTTTGTCCATAACAGAAGCTTTCTGTACCTTAATAATTTCGGCAGGACAAACAGGTTCGCCCTTACGATTAAGTGCTGTGCCTTTATCTCCAACATTTGGAACAGGAAGAAATTCATATGGAAAAGCAACTGATGCATATCCATCGCCAATGTCATCATCAACAAGGAATATTGCCTGACCTGAACATGAAGCAACACACATTCCACAACCTGTACACTTCTTTTCAACATCAATCTGAGGAAGAAGTGTTATGTTTGCACCAACCTTAATGCATCCAAATTTACAAGCATCCTGACAAGGGTTACAAGGAATATTTTGTGTACATTCAATAACAGGATGAATACCTTCTTTTTTATAATTAAAAGCAGGGAAATTTTCAAGTTCCTCAACTGTCATATAACCATTTCTTAAAAGGCTCTTTGAAATAGGAAATCCTTCATCTGTAACAGTCCAGTCATTTCTACCCTTATTTTTAGGAGCAAACATACCCTGTCTGAGTTGTCCAAGTGCATTCTGATGGAATTCATATTTTTCTTCAAATTCATCATCTGTAAGATAGCCAAGAGTTTTTGCAACATAATCTGCAACACTTCTACCCTGTATCATTGCTGAACTTGCTTCTTCAATACCTGCAACATCTCCTGCACAGAAGATTCCCTTAACTGATGTTTCACCGTGTTCATCACATATTGCAACATTTCCGCCTTTTTGAGGAATAAGTGCCATTTCACAAGTTGCATTGCTTGCAAGCTGTGACATAGGTGAAAGACCAACTGCAATACAGATTGTATCAACATCAAGTTCTTTTTCTGTGCCAGGTATAGGCTGAAAATGGTCGTCAACTTCTGCAATAACCGCACCGGTTACTCTGTCTGTTCCTTTTGCTTCTATAACTGTATGTGACATATAAAGCGGAACACCGGTTCTCGCAACCTTTGCAGCGTGTACACCGTAACCGCCTACTCTTGGAGCTGCATCTATAATTGCTGCAACTTCACATCCTGCCTGAAGAAGCTGTAAACTTACAACGAGTCCAACGTTTCCTGAACCAACCATAAGAATTTTACTACCCGGCTGAACACCTTGTATGTTCATCATAGTCTGAGCAGCACCTGCACCAATTACACCTGGAACATTCCAGCCCTTAAATGGTATCATATTTTCGGCTGCACCTGTTGCAATTATAATTGCATCGCCTTTGTAATGATCAACAACACCAAACTGCTTTACTGTTACTTCTTTGTTTTCGTAAATACCCATAACAGTCGAATTAAGTTCAACCTTTACGCCAAGGTCTTCGGCTTCCTTTAAAAGTTCCTGACCTATTCTGAAGCCTCTTACCTTTGCATGATGTTCCTTTGAACCAAAAAACTTATGTATCTGCTTGAAAAGCTGTCCGCCAGGTCTTTGGTTTTCATCAAATACAATAACATCCATACCGGCTTTCTTTGCTTCTATTGCTGCACTTAATCCGGCAGGTCCTGCACCGATTATTATCAATTCATGTCGTTTCATAAAATTAATCCTCCTTCGGTTCTACACCATATTGAGTTTGAATTACCATTCCTTCTTCAAGAGGTGTGATGCAAGTTCTGACATTAGGTTCTCCGTTCACTATCATAACGCAGTCTGTACATCTTCCAATGGCACAAAATATGCCTCTTGGTTTATGCTGTTTTGCTGTGTAACGATGAACCATAACACCCGCAGCTTTAAGAGCTGCTGCAATAGATTCTCCTTCATATCCGGTTAACTCTTTACCATCAAGTGAAAAAGTTACTTCCTTACCCTTATTATATCCTTCTATTATAGGATGTTGACTGATTCGCATGAAAAAGACCTCCTTTTTTATGTCTTATAATCATTAGAATAAACCAGAAACTGAAAAAGACGCCTTCACCGATTATCGGTAAAATGCGTCTTTGCATATCATTTAAATATTTTCTCTGTGATTTGTTTTTCAATTTCTGTATATATTATAGCAGACCTGAACTTCTTTTTATTGAAAAAATTGGACATTATTTTTTATTTATTTCATTGGAATTTTATTTTCTTAAATCATATTTTGCAAGAATTATAATTTATAATATTAAGTTAGCTTAGTCTAATCAGCGATTTCAACGCTTATAAACTTTATTTTATTAAGTTGTTTATACTATTTCTAACCGTTTGACTTTTAATTTTATCTATGATATAATCAAATTATACTAAAATGGAGATGTTAAAATGGAGCAAGAAAAGAGAAATTATATATTTAATCAACCATTTTTTTCATTAAATACAAAAAAATACAGGGAAATCACTATATCTGAACCATTTTCAGCCGTTTTTTATGAATTTGAAACTGAAAAACATATAAACAGAGATAAATATGATAATATGTTTATGGTTTGTATACCTGATGGTTGTATTGATGCTGTTTTTGTAAAAATGGAAAATAGAATAAGACTTGAAATAATTGGTACACCATTATCTGCAAAGCCTCTCATTGTTTTTCCTGATGCTGAATATTTCGGAGTACGTTTTCAACCAGGAATATTTTTTCCTTTAAAAGTAAAATTTAGTTCAATCAATTCTTTTACTGATACCGAAACTTTTATATCTGATATTTCGGATGAATATAAAATACTTGGTGAAAATATATTCAAAAGTGAATCTCTTGAAAAAAGAATGGGCTTTATACTTGATTTTTTTGAAAAGCTTAATAAAACAGATTACACCGTAAATAAAATTGTATATGAAATGCTGAATCTCATCAATATTTCAAACGGAAACATTGATATGAAAGAAATATCTGAAGATTTATGTTATTCTGAACGTCATTTAACAAGATTATTTAACAGCAGCCTTGGATATTCTCCTAAAACGTATGTAAGAATTGTAAGATTTCAATACGCTCTTAATAAACTTACTGAAAATGCAGATTTTTATGAAAATAATATATCCGATTACATTCAAGAATTAGGTTATTCAGATCAGGCACATTTTCAAAGAGAATTTAAAGAATTTACAGGCATTACTCCTAAAAATTTTTTGAAATTTCTTAAAAGTAACAGAGAGGAGAAAATATGAACGCTGTTTCTCTTAATATATACTCTTTTCTTATGAAAGAAAATATAGAATTTATAAGATACTGTCATAAGGCATACAAATCCAGAGAAAAATGGATTGATATTATAAAAAAATGGAATAATGAAATCATTATTCCCGATATAAATTATTATTATAATACACAAAAAAACACTTATGCAATCTATATCAGCAAACAAATAAATACAGATGCATTTTTCAGAAATGCGTCAATTCATATATACAAACCGATTGATGATAAAAATGAACAGACAAAACTTGCTGAAATTTTGAAATGCTCAGATAAAGAAATCTCCCCTCTTGCATTGATCTCTGATGAACAAAAAAAATGTTGTATTTATACTGATAATGAAACTTTTCTCGGCAATGACATGCTTTGTTTTTCTCCTTGTTCAAATACATCATCTGTTATTTTGAGTACAAGCGATTTTTTTAATGTTTTTTTGATTAAATCGAAGCATAGTATAAAATTAATTTAAAAAAACACCTTACCATTGGATTCTAAAGTTCAATGATAAGGTGTTTTCATTATTTGATAGTTGGTATCGAAATCTGTGAAATAAACATATCGTTTTTTTCATAAGTACCGTAAATACCATTATATTTTTTAACTATTTCATCAATTATGGTCATTCCATAACCGTGTCCTTTTTCTTTCTTACTTGTTTCATACTTGCCGTTTTTCTTCTTCTCAGGCATTTTAAGATATGTATTTGAAACTTTAAGAATGAAAAATCCGCTCTTTTCCGCACTTTTTATTTCTATAAATCTTTTTGATTCATCTTCTATTTTTTCGCAGCTTTCAATTGCATTATCAAATAAGTTACTGAAAAGACTGCATTCTTCATACTCTGAAAGCGGAATAGATTCTGTATCTTTTACTAATATTTTTGTGTTTATATTGCTGCATTTTTCATTTAATTTCAATGTCAAAACAGCATTTATAACAGCATTATCACAGTACTGAACTGTTTTTGTTGAATCAAGATAATTATCAAGTTCAGCAACCATTGAATCAGCTTTGCTTTTTTCTCCGCCTGCAATTAAATATTTTATTGTCTGAAGCTGATTTTTTGTATCATGTCTTATTTTAGAAATTTCTTTATATTTATCTGATGCAAGCTGATAGTATTTATAATCAGTATCTTGCTTTTCTTTTAAATATCTGAGTTGTTCAGATTCTTTCATAATTTTATACGTTTGTTTTGCAACATAGAAAACTACAAACAAAAGTATTATATAAAATATCTGGAATGCAAACTGAGAAAGTACAGT
>JALEJO010000064.1 GCA_022769365.1 Oscillospiraceae bacterium
TTTTGTAAACCATGCACGAATTGTATTTTTATAAATGCTTTTGATTTCAGTGTTTGGAATTACCATTTCATAATAAGTTTCATCGCCTATTGTTTCATATGATATTACTTTTAAATATCCTGTAAAAAGGAGAAAACTCCATATATATTCGCTGTTAATGTCTATCGTTCCATATGTTACATCTTCAAAAATTTGTGCTTTGACAGGTGTTCCATTTATCAGTTCTTCTATTGTGTTTTTCGTTCTTTCGTTAGATTCTTCAATTAAACGCTTTACAATTTCATTTGAACTTGTATTAGACCAATAAGGTTTGCAAGGATAATTTGGATTTACTGTAAGATTTTTAATGTGATTGATCGTACTCCAAGGATTGTATATCTGTGTATCACCAAATAAGTAACCGTCATACCATTCCTTGATTTCGTCTGCTTTATTCTCAAGATTGTAATACTTCAAAATATCTGTTATTTCATCAGGAGTAAATCCAAATGAATCTGTAAACATCGGAGAAATGATAGTGAAAATATCCAGGTTGTTTAAACCTGTAAAAATACTTTCTCTTGAAACTCTCAAACAACCCGTCAAAAATGCACGGTCAAGGGAATGATTAGTTTTAAGTGCTGACTCAAATACAGAACGAATCAAATTTACCATATCATTATAAAATCCCTGATGAAATGCATTTTCAAGTGGAACGTCATATTCGTCTATTAAAATGACGACTTTTTTGCCATATGCAGATGCAAGTAATTTTGAAAGAAAACCGATTGAAGTATTGTAATCACTTTTATCAGCCTTTAATTCAATAAATCTTGTAAGCTTTTCTAAATCTGTTTGTTCAATGGCATTGCTATTGAACAATATGTTTTTATGCCTTAGTATTTCAGCACGTACTATGTCTTTGAAAACATCAAAAGCTTCTTCAAATGTTCCCTGCTTCATACTTTTTAAAGAAACACTAATAACAGGATATTGCCCTTGATATTTCATACATTCAGGATATTCTGAAATTTTCAGATCATCAAAAAGGTAGACATTGCTTTCATCTGTTTTTTCAAAAAAATACTGAATCATACTCATATTCAAAGTTTTACCAAATCTTCTTGGTCTTGTAAAAAGTCCGACTTTTGCCCTGCTCATAATCAAATCTTTTATCATCAGAGTTTTATCGACAAAATAATATCCTGAATCTATTACTTCTTTGAAATCTTCTATTCCTATTGGTAATGGTTTTCTTTCCATAATTTTCACCTCATTTATTATAAAATAACTCTACTATATATTATTATAACATACATTATGTTTAATTACAACCTTATATCAATAAAAATCATAGAATTGATTGGAAAAGGCTGTTTATAGGAATTAAAGTTAAATACTATTGCCGTGATTTTTTACATAAGAATACTTGACTTTTATAACAAATTTCGATATAATATAAAGTAGTCTTTTGTATATTTGATGCAAAGAAATTTTCTTTTTAAAGATGTTTTATTTGCGTCAGTTGCGTATTGAAACAAAATTAGATTGGATTGATAAAATGCATACAGAATTTTTAATGGGAAATGTTGCAATTGCTATGGGAGCGATTGCCGCAGGATTAAATGTAGTTTCGGGTTATCCGGGAACACCTTCAACAGAAGTATTGGAAGCGACTGCTAAGCGTAATGATGGCAGTATTTATGTTGAATGGTCAACAAATGAGAAAGCAGCAATGGAACTTGCATCAGGTGCATCATACAGTGGAGCACGTTCTATGGTAACTATGAAACAGGTAGGGTTAAATGTTGCCTCTGATCCATTGATGAGTCTTGCTTACATTGGAGTAAAAGGAGGTATGGTCGTAATGGTTGCAGATGATCCGGGACCTATATCTTCACAGACTGAACAAGATACTCGTCATTTTGCAGCTTTTTCAAAATTGCCATGCTTTGATCCATCAAGTGTTCAGGAAGCTTATGATATGATTCAAGAGGCATTTGAATATTCAGAAAAATATCATACACCTGTACTATTCCGTCCTACTACAAGAGTATGTCACGGATATGCTTCTGTTAAAGTAAAAGAACCTGAAAATTATAGTATAAATAAACCCGAAGGCTTTGTAAAAGATTCTTCAAAGTGGGTAATTTTCCCAAAACTTTCATATAAAAATCATATTGAAATAGAAAAACGCAATGAAAAGTTACATGAAGTGTTTTCTGAATATAAACGTAATTATATTTTATCAGAAACTGACAGCAATTGCAAAAAAGGAATTGCTACTCATGGGATAAGTTTTTCATATGCTATGGAGGTTCTTGATGAAAAACCTTCACCAAGAATATTAAAAATATCAACTCCGTTTCCATTTCCTGAAAAACTTGCAGTAGAATTTTTGCAGGGATTGGATGAGGTTTTGTGTATTGAAGAGCTTGATCCTGTAATTGAACGAGAATTGATTTATATTTGTGGAAAATATCATTTACCTACAAAAATTCGTGGTAAATTGTCACATGATACAGCACTTGCAGGTGAAAACTCTTGCGATAGTGTTATGGAATATTTTACCAAATTTCTTGATTGGGAACATTCTGAAACTGCTCAGACAGAAATTCCTCCACAACTTCCTGTACGTCCGCCTGTTTTATGTGCAGGCTGTCCGCACAGAGCATCATTCTTTGCAGTAAAAGAAGCTATGAAAGGTAAAAAGAGTGTATTCTGCGGAGATATAGGCTGTTATACTTTGGGAAATGCTATGCCGTTAGATATGGTTGATACCTGTCTTTGTATGGGGGCAGGGGTGAACATAACACAAGGTATAGGAAAGATAGAATCTGATACAAACTGTTTTGCTTTTGTAGGAGATTCAACATTTTTTGCATCTGCAATTACAGGAATGATAAATGCTGTATACAATCAAGCAAATATGACATTAATTGTACTTGATAACTCAACTACTGCTATGACAGGTCATCAGCCTCATCCAGGAACCGGTAAAACTATGATGGGACAGTTTGTAGATAAAGTAAGTATTGAAGATACATTGCACGGAATAGGTGTTAAAACTGTTGAAACAGTAAATCCGCTTAATCTAAATGATGCAATAGAATGTGTAAAACGTGTGGCATCTCAAAAAGGTGTAAAAGCAATTATTTTTAAGTCGCCATGTGCTGTACTTATAAAATCAAATAAACCTGCACAAATTAGTGATGATAAATGTATTCAGTGTAAAAAATGTATAAAGACGCTTGGCTGTCCGGGTATTGTCCTGAATAATGGTAAGGTTCAGATAGAACAATCTTTGTGTACAGGCTGTGGATTATGTTCACAAGTCTGTCCTACAAAAGCAATAGGAGGTAGTTGCAATGCATAAGAATATAATTTTATGTGGAGTTGGAGGACAGGGAATTGTTCTTACTTCAAAATTGCTTGCTGCCGCTGCAATGTCAAAAGGCATTCAGGTTATGAGTGCTGAAACAATCGGAATGGCTCAGAAAGGCGGCAGCGTTTTTAGCTTTCTTCGCATGGGAGATAATCTTAATTGTCCGATGTTTCCGAAGAAAACAGCCGACTTGCTTATTGGATTTGAACCTGCTGAAGCTGTAAGAATGTTGCCGTATCTTAAAACTGATGGAACAGTAATTTTAAATACGCACCCTATTCAGCCTGTAACAATAACATTGGGTAATGGTGAATATAATGCTCAGGAAATGATAGATTATATTCATAGAAATTCAAAAAATGTTATACAATTGGACGGCGATTCAGCCTGTCGTGAAATAGGTTCTCCAAAAGTACTTAATATGGTAATGCTGGGGGCTGTATTACGCAGTAATGTATTACCTTTGACTCTGAGCGAAGTAACAGATGCTATGGAAAAAACTGTAAAGTCGCAGTTCGTAGAACTTAATAAAAAAGCTCTGCAATACGAAGAATAAGGAGAAATAAAAATGGAAATAAATGAAAAACAACTTGAACAGGTTAATGAACGTATTCAGGCACTTATAAATTCAGACAGTTTTTATGGAAAAAAACTTGAAGCAGCTGGAATAACAGAAGTACATACGGCAGAAGATTTTAAAAAACTTCCTTTTTCAGAAAAGAAAGATTTGCGTGATGCATATCCTTTAGGACTTATGGCTGTACCTGAAGAAAAAATTGTTCGTATTCATTCATCATCTGGTACAACAGGTACGCCTGTAATTATTCCATATACTGCAAAAGATGTTGATGACTGGGCAATTCAGTTTAAGCGTTGCTACGAGATGGCAGGAGTTACCAATAAGGACAGAGTTCAGATAACTCCTGGATATGGACTTTGGACAGCAGGAATAGGTTTTCAGAATGGTGCTGAAAAATTGGGAGCAATGGTTATTCCAATGGGTCCTGGTAATACTGAAAAGCAGTTGAAAATGATGGAAGATATGGAAAGTACTGTATTATGTTCTACATCTTCGTATGCACTTTTGCTGGCTGAAGAAATCGGCAAACGTGGTATAAAAGACAAGATCCATTTGAAAAAGGGGGTTATCGGTTCTGAACGCTGGAGTCAGAAAATGCGTGACAGAATTTCAAATGAACTTGGTATTGAATTATATGATATTTATGGATTAACTGAAATTTATGGACCAGGTATAGGAATAAGCTGTAAAGAAAATAACGGTATGCATTACTGGGATGATTATATTTATCTTGAAATTATTGATCCGGTAACAGGTGAGAATCTGCCTGATGGTGAAACAGGTGAAATTGTTATTACTACGCTTGTTAAAGAGGGTGCACCTCTTATTCGTTACAGAACGCATGACTTATCACGAATTATTCCACAGCCTTGTGCCTGCGGATGTAAATTCCCGAAAATTGATATAATTATGGGAAGAACAGATGATATGATGAAGATTAAAGGCGTAAATGTATTTCCAAGTCAGATTGAAGAAATACTCAATGCATTTGAGGAAATTTCAAGTGAATATCAGATACGTATTTCTCATCTTGATGGCAAAGATACAATGCGTATTTATGTGGAATCAACAGGAGATGTTGACTTTGCAGATTTAAGTCGTCGCATTGCTGAACAGGTTAAGAGTCGTATAGGATTCACTCCTATTGTAAAAGTGGTAGAAGTTGGAGTGTTGCCTCGCAGTATGAAAAAAACTGCCCGTGTAATTGATGAAAGATTTAATTAAGCGTTTTGATTAATAGTTGTTCTGTTAAGATTTGCAAAAGAGGAGCGGTTTAAAATCGCTCCTCTTTCTATTTTATATCAATGTTTTACTTTTTTAAATCATAACTTAAAACGGA
>JALEJO010000076.1 GCA_022769365.1 Oscillospiraceae bacterium
GTTTCAGGAGGTGCTGTAGACTGTTCCTCTTCTGCAACATAATCTGAATCAACTTCACTTATAACAGGAGTTGTTGTTTCAGATGTTTCTTTTTTATCATTTTTTCCGCATCCTGAAAATGCAAAAGCTGCAACAGCACAAACCGCCGCAATTTTTTTCATATCAAACATTTTATTTTTCCTCCGAATAATTTATATTAACAAAAAAATTTGTATTTTAAACAAAAACAGACCTGCTTTAATCACATAAGATTAAACGACAGGTCCGTAAAAATCTTAGTCTTCATTAGGTGCTGAAACAGGACAGACTGAAGCACAAGCACCGCATGAAATGCATTCATCTGCATTTATCTCGTATTTTCCATCGCCTTCAGCAATAGCTCCTACAGGACATTCGCTTTCGCAAGCACCGCATGAGATACATTCATCATTGATTACATATGCCATTTATATACACCTCCGTTCAGTTTTACTCTTCCTATATTGTAACATATTTATTCCTGAAATGCAATAGGAAAATCAATTTTTTTAATCAGAAATGAGAAATAAAGAATGGAAAATTATTATGTTTCTTTCAATGATATATTTAAAATTCACTCCGTCACATTTTTGTTGCAACGGAGATTTTTTACATTGATTACCAAGCAATTATCTGTTATAAATAGCATTAAGCTCGTTTATGTGCTTTGAAAGTCTTGAACCAAAGTCTGAATTAACTGTTCTGAATTCCCAGTTTCCGCCAAGAGTTGACGGTGTATTCATTCTGCTTGATGCAGGTGAAGAAAGAAAGTCCTGTATCTGTGCAATAGCAAGATTTGCTGTGCTTGACCATGCACATCTTATCATTTCTTCAGGTATATCCTTTGAATTTCTTACTCTGAAATATCTCTTGACATACTTTAAATTATCAGGTTCAAGGCTGTCTATCCAGCCGAGAAGTGTTTCATTATCGTGTGTACCTGTGTAGCATACACAATTTGAATTTTTAAAATTATGAGGGAGATATTCCGATTTACCTGTACCGTCAAAAGCAAACTGAAGAACTTTCATTCCAGGGAAACCTGTTTCATCAAGAAGTTTTCTTACTTCAGGTGTAACAAATCCAAGGTCTTCAGCAATAATATCTATATCCTTTGTTTCCTCTTTTATTGCGTTAAAAAGATCCATTCCCGGACCCTTGAACCACTGTCCTATTTCGGCAGTTCTGCTTCCAAAAGGTATCGCATAATATGACTCAAAACCTCTGAAATGGTCGATTCTTATAACATCGTAAAGTTCTTTTGCAGAATTTATTCTTTCTTTCCACCATTTATAGCCTGTTTTTGCGTGATATTTCCAGTTATAAACAGGATTACCCCAAAGCTGACCTGTTGCTGAAAATGCATCAGGCGGACAACCTGCAACTGCTATTGGTTCTTTTGATGAATTAAGGAAGAATAAATCTGGTTCTGTCCATACTTCCGTACTGTCGTATGAAACATATATAGGCATATCGCCTATTATTAATATTCCCTTGCTGTTTGCGTATTCTTTTACTTTTTTCCACTGTTTATAGAAAACAAACTGCATCCATGAATAGAAATCTATTTCATCTTTTAAATCTTCTCTTGCTTGTTCTATTTTGCTTTTTTTACAAAATGCATATCCTGATTCCCATTCATACCAAGGCTTGCCATTATGTTCATCTTTAAGTGCCATAAAAAGGGAATAATTGTCAAGCCAGTAGGCGTTTTCATTTTTAAATTCTTCAAATTCTTCCTGAGAAAAAAGCTGACTTCTTTCATATGCTTTTTTTAAAACAGGAAAACAATTCTGATAAATTTTTTCATAGTCAACTCTTCTTGGATTATTACCCCAGTCAAGTTTTGCATAATCATTTTTTCTTAAAAGATTTTCTTCTTCGAGCTGTTCAAAATCAATAAAATAAGGATTTCCTGCATGTATTGAAAAAGACTGATATGGTGAATCTCCGTAGCTTGTCTGTGAAAGCGGAAGTATCTGCCAATATTTCGTGCCGCATCTCTTTAAAAAATCTATAAATCTTATGGCTTCTTTTCCAAGTTTTCCTATTCCGTAATCTGAAGGAAGACTTGAAACGTGCATAAGTATTCCGTTTGAACGTGAATTAAGAGCCATTTTAACACCTCTCATTTAAATTTTAATAAAAATAACTAAAACGGGTATAATATTTCTGTAATTTTTCAAAATCACGGAGAATTTAAAATGAAGCTGTATGAATATATTTTTGCATTTTTAACAGGCAGTCTGCTTTACAGCCTGACTGAAATTCTTTACAGAGGATATACCCACTGGAGTATGACAATACTCGGTGGAATATGCCTTGCAGGCATATATTATATCAGATTCAGATTTGCAGAATTTAATTTTTTTCTGCGTTTGTGGTTTGAAGCATTATGGATAACCACTGCTGAATTTTTATGCGGTCTTGCCGTAAATGTAATCCTTAAATGGAATGTCTGGGATTATTCAGGCATCTGGGGAAATTTTTTCGGTCAGACGTGCATTCTCTACAGTATTATGTGGTATTTCATATGTATTCCGTCAGATTTTATCTGCGGCAGAATTTATAAGCGTTTTAATTTCAAAATGACTTAACTTTAAGGTTTATTATACCACATCTACGATTACAATTCAATAAAAGTCATAAAAATGTTAGTAAAAATTAACATATAAATTTAATTATTGAGTGAAAACTTAAATGCGATAGTATTTTCCTATTTCAAGCATCTTTGAATCAATCGAGTGACCTATTTCATTTGTTTTTATTATCGGGATACTTTCAGGAATATTTTCTTTTGCAATTCTTAAAACTTTTTCACTTGACGAATCTTTTTCAAGTTCTGTAAAAGTTCCAAGAATCACACCTGAAACCATATTGAAAACGCCTATCTGACGAAGCTGTGCAAAATACGCTCTTATTCTGTTTTCTTTTCCGCTTTTGCTTTCAAGAAAAAGTATTCTGCCGTATAAATCGGGAAAAAATTCTGTTCCGGCAAGTTTCAGCAAACATCTTATATTTCCGCCTGCTATTCTTCCGTCCATATGTTCACCTCTGATAAATTCATATGAAAAATTGAAAATACTTTTTTCATCTTTGAAAAGAAAATCAAAAAATTTTTCCCTGTTTTTATATATGATATTTGTCAGCTGATAAAGATATGCATTTATCCTGCATTTTTTATTTATTGCTGTGATAATGCAGGTATTATCACTGTAACCGAAATAAGGCTTCGGATGATTTTTTATCACATCAAAATCAATATATCCCACTGTTTCATTGGCAAGGTCGCCACCCGAAATGTCGAAAATTGCCTTTATTGAATCATCTTCAAAACAGTTGCAGAGAAATTCTGCTCTCCTTTGTGCGTTGCTGTCCCTTCCGAAAAGATACCTCGACATAACCGGAACAAGTCCCTTATCTTCAAGAATAAAAAATATTTTATTTACTACTTCATAGCTAATCATCGGGTCAGAACACCCAACAACCGCTACTTTATCGCCCTTTTTCAGTATCATCAACTCACCCCTGTAATTTTTATCATCATTTCTGCCGCCCCGTCGCTGTTATTGTCTTTTTCTGTTACATATTTACATATTTTTTTTACGTTTTCATCTGCATTTTTCATTGCACAGCTTTGTCCTGCTGTTTCAAGCATTGAAATATCATTTTCAGTATCGCCTATTGCGAAAAAATCTTCAAGTGAAATGCCAAGCATTTTTGAAATATATTGCAGACAATTTCCCTTTGTTGCCTTTGATGACGTTACTTCAATATTATTTGCACCGCCTGTTACAGCCGTCAGCATATCATATTTTCTCAGAGTTTCAGCCATTTTTTCACGGTTTTTATATTCACCATCAAGGTATCTGAAATTCATTGTTATTTTTTGAACATCAGGATTTTTTTCTTCTATGAATTTTTTTATTGAATCAACTTTTTTTCTGCTCTGCTTTATATAATTTTTTACTGCCCAAGATGCATTTACATCTTTTAAAATCTCAAGACATCTATCGTCTGTATATGCATAGTCACCTGAAAAAATATCCGACATAATTTCATATTTTTCGCAGAGTGAAACAATTTCAAGCAATATTTTTTTTTCGATAAATTCCGCTTTAATAAGCATTTTTTTCTTAACATCATAAAGTGATGCACCGTTTGCACATATTGCATAATTTATATCAAGCGATAAAATTTCTTTCGGTATTCCGCCAAGGTGTCTGCCTGTTACAGGTATGACTTCAATGCCGCTTTTTATCATCTTTTCAAGCACTTTTAAGGAATATTCCGAAACAGTTTTATCAGAACGCAAAAGCGTCCCGTCAAGGTCAGTACATATTACTTTTATCACAATTTAACCTCCTTTTTATTTTATCTAATTAGGAATTAGAAATGAGGAATTAATGTGTCAGCTATCGCTGACGGATTTAACCCCCTCCACCGCCTATGGCGGTCCCCCTCCCCTTTCAGGGGAGGCTATAAATAGGGATTTTTTTAAATTTTGCAAAGTCTATTTCCAAGGCTCCCCTGAAAAGGGAGCTGGCAAGCCGCAATGCTTGACTGAGGGGTTTTTAAATACGTCAGCGAAGCTGACACCACAATTCCTCATTCCTCATTACTAATTCCTCATTCAAGAAGGCGACACACTGCAAAATAAAAATCGGCAAAATGCCGATTCTTATTTTAAGAGTTTTCCTCTGTAGTTTCTTCAGTTTTTTCTTCTTCGTGTGCAATTGAGAGAAGTGCCGCTGCCTTTTCGCCATCATTTCTGAAACGCATTATCTTAACACCCTTTGCACCTCTTGCAAATACATTTACATCACTTGAAAGGAATCTGATAACAACACCGCCTGTTGATGTAACAATAACATCCTGTGTATCATCAACTATGCTTATTCCGCAGACTTCTCCTCTTATTTCGTCTGTTTTGTAGTTCATAAGACCAAGTCCGCCCCTGCCCTGAACTTTATATTCTTCGCAGGCTGTTCTTCTTCCGTATCCGCCTTCTGTGAGAGTGAGAACATATGAATTTTCTCTTTCAATTCCCATTCCGACAACATAATCGCCCTCACGAAGATTTATTGCACGAACACCGTGTGCAGTTCTTGACATAGGACGTGCATCTGTTTCATTGATTTTTATTGACATACCTTTTCTTGTTGCAATAATTATTTTTTTGCTTCCGTCTGTTATGTCAACTGAAACTATTTCATCGCCATCATCAATACCAACTGCAATAAGTCCCGATTTACGGATATTTTTATATTCTGAAAGTGCTGTTCTTTTGATTTTACCATTCTTTGTTACAACAACAACAAAATGATTTTCGTCAAAATCATTTTCATCTGCACTTAAAATCTTAACAAGTTTTTCATCTTCATCAAATGAAAGGAAATTAACAATGTTGTTTCCTCTTGATGCCTTTGAACCATCAGGAATTTCATAGCATTTAAGCTTATACATAATACCCTTGTTTGAAACAAACATTATGCTGTCGTGACTCATACAGCCGAACATATCGCTCATATAGTCTTCTTCACGCTGTTTCATTCCCGAAATACCAACACCGCCACGCTTTTGAATCTTGTATGTATCCTGCGGAACACGCTTGATATATCCGTTATTTGTGAATGTTATAACGCATTTTTCATTAGGAATAAGGTCTTCTATGTCAACTTCTCCTGAAACTTCCTGAATTTCAGTTCTTCTGTCGTCGCCAAAACGTTTTCTTAAATCTTCAAGTTCTTCAAGAATTATCTGGTCAACTTTTGCTTCATCTGAAAGAATTTCCCTATATTCAGTTATTTTCATAAGTAAATCATAGAGGTCATGTTCTGTTTTTTCTCTTTCAAGACCTGTTAAAGCACCAAGACGCATCTGGACAATTGCTTCTGCCTGTTCTTCTGTAATGCCCTTTTCCTGCTCTGATTCATAATTTGAAAGGTCATATTTTGCTCTTGAAAGAAGCTGTGTCATATCAACATCTTTAAAACGTTCAATAAGATGCTGTTTACCTTCAGGAATTGAAGATGATGCTCTTAAAATTGAAATAACTTCATCAATATAGTCAATTGCAAGACAGAAACCCTGTAAAATGTGGGCTTTTTCCTTTGCCTTGCGGAGATTAAATTCAGTTCTCTTTCTGATAACTTCCGACTGGAACAAAAGATACTGATGCAGGCACTCTTTAAGTGAAAGACACTTAGGCACTCCGTTTACAAGTGCAAGCATATTAACACCGACTGTGTCCTGAAGCTGTGTAAATGAGAATAATTTATTTAAAACAATATCAGGATTTGCGTCTTTTTTGAGTTCAACAACAATACGCATACCCTGTCTGCCTGATTCATCACGTACAAAATGAATACCTTCAACACGCTTTTCTTTTGCAAGGTCAGCAATATTTTCAACAAGTCTTGCCTTGTTGACCATATAAGGAATTTCTGTTATTACAATTGCATCACGTCCGCCTATTTTTTCAAATTCAGTCTTTGCACGGAGTGTTATTTTTCCTCTGCCTGTTGAATAAGCCGAACGTATTCCCGAATGCCCCATAATTATTCCTGCTGTAGGGAAGTCAGGGCCTTTTATCGACATCATAAGGTCGTCAAGTGTGCAGTCAGGATTTTCAATAAGTGTTCTTATGCCGTCAATTACTTCTCCAAGATTGTGCGGAGGTATGTTTGTTGCCATACCAACGGCAATACCAACAGAACCATTACATAAAAGATTCGGAAATCTTGAAGGCAAAACATCAGGTTCAAGAAGTCGTTCATCGTAGTTTGGTGAGAACGGAACGGTTTCTTTTTTTATATCTGCAAGCATTTCCATTGAAAGCTTTTTCATTTTTGCTTCCGTATAACGGTATGCAGCAGGCGGGTCGCCGTCAACTGAACCGAAGTTACCCTGTCCGTCAATGAGAGGGTATCTCAAAGAGAACGGCTGTGCAAGTCGTACAAGTGCATCATAAACAGATGCGTCACCATGTGGATGATACTTACCAAGTACAGAACCGACTGTATCGGCACACTTACGGTAAGGACCTTCAGGAACAAGTCCGTTTTCGTACATAGTATATAAAATTCTTCTGTGTACAGGTTTAAGTCCGTCACGAACATCAGGTAATGCTCTTGCGACTATAACCGACATTGAATATTCAAGAAATGATTTTTTCATTTCTTTTTCTATATCGACAGGAACAACAACTTCCTTGTCTCTCATAAATTCATCTTCCAATATGATTCACCTTTCTGATTCAAATTTACAAGTATCAGCAAATGCCGAATCTAAAATTCATCATTTCTGATTATTAATCCTTAATTAATTTGTAGTCTTTGCCAAATTTATTTGAGAAAAACTCTGTTAATTCCTGTGTATTTTCAAAGCCCGATTTAGGCAGAACAAAAAATACTGTTTTATTTCCAATAATATAATAATCATTTTTTTCAAGAACAATTGTATCTTTATCAAAATTGAAAACAGTTGTTTCAATTCCCGTTCTTCCCTCTTCTTCGGCTTTTTCTATTTCTTCATCAGTTGCATCTTCTGTGTGATCTGCAAGTGAAATTGTTTTTATTTCCGCTGAATTTTCAAGTATTTTGCATTCGTATTTATCGCCTATTATTTCATCAAAAACTTCTATGACGTTTTTTCTTGCCTTTCTTGGGTTATACCATGAAATAAGACCTATTGCAAGCGAAACAAACGCAAGTACAAAACATACACGGTTTTCTTCTCTGAAAATGCCTAAAAACAGGAAATAAAGTCCCAGAATTATATAAATTATTGTCATAACATTTCTGAAAACAAACATTTTTTTGCCGTATTCTCTGTAGGCATCTGTCAGCATTTCTTTTGTAAGTTTATAGTTTCCTTCAAATATTTTTTCCATTACTGCCCTTTCTGCCTATATATCGAGGTTTTCAACGTATTTTGCATTGTCTTCGATGAATTTTCTTCTTGGTTCAACTTTGTCACCCATAAGAATTGTAAACGCTTCATCTGCCTTTTCAGCATCTTCCATATCGACACGAAGCATAATTCTTGTTGCAGGGTCCATTGTTGTTTCCCAAAGCTGCTGAGATGACATTTCACCAAGACCTTTATATCTCTGAACGGCAACTTTTGAAGTGTTTCCGTTTGAATCTGCAAATTCTCTTATGTATTCATCTCGTTCTTCTTCATTAAATGCATATTTTGCCTTTTTACCTCTTGATACCTTGAAAAGCGGCGGCTGTGCTATGTATACATTTCCGTTTGTTATGAGCGGACGCATAAAACGGAAGAAGAAAGTTAAAAGAAGTGTTCTGATGTGTGAACCATCGACATCGGCATCCGCCATTATTATAACTTTTCCGTATCTTAATTTGCTTATATCGAAATCTTCACCAATAGATGTTCCGAGTGCCGTAACAACAGGCATAAGCTTCTGATTGCCGTAAACCTTGTCTATACGTGCTTTCTCAACGTTAAGCATTTTACCCCAGAGAGGAAGTATAGCCTGATAGCGGCGGTCTCTGCCTTCCTTAGCACTACCTCCCGCTGAATCACCTTCGACGATATATATTTCAGTAAGTGATGCATCTTTTTCTGAACAGTCTGCAAGCTTACCCGGAAGTGATGCGGACTCCATTGAATTTTTTCTTCTTGTAAGTTCTCTTGCCTTTTTAGCGGCTTCTCTTGCTTTCTGTGCAAGTATTGTTTTTTCAAAGATAAGGTCTGCATCGGCAGGGTTCTCTTCAAGATAGTTCATCATCTTTTCCATAACAAGCTTTTCAACAAACGGCTTGATATATGGGTTTCCGAGTCTGCCTTTTGTCTGACCTTCAAATTCACATTCAGTCAGTTTTACTGAAACTATTGCCGTAAGACCTTCACGGACATCATCACCTGTGAGTTTTTCGCCCTCTTTAAGTTTTCCGAATTTTTTGCCGTATTCGTTAAGTACCTTTGTAAGGGCATTTTTAAATCCCACTTCGTGAGTACCACCATCTATTGTGTGGATATTATTTGCAAATGAAATAATAAGATCGTTGTAGCTGTCGTTATACTGCATTGCAATTTCTGCAAATGCATCTCCCTCTGAACCAGAAAAATATATAACATTCTGTGTAAGAGGTTCAAGCTGTCTTGCTTTGTGAAGATGAGTAACAAATTCTCTGATACCGCCTTCATAGTGAAGTGTTTCAGATTTTATTTCTTCGCTGTTTCTTAAATCCTCAAAAATGATTTTAAGGCCGGCATTTAAAAATGCCTGTTCACGAAGTCTTTTAAGCAAAACTTCATAATCATATTCAATTGTTTCAAAAATCGTATCATCTGCAAGAAATTTTATTGTTGTGCCTGTTTCTGTTGTATCGCCAATCTGTTCAAGCTGTTTATCGTAATGACCGCCGTCGTGGAATTTTTGGTAGTATATATGACTGCCGTTTTTTACTGTAAGTTCAAGCGACTTTGAAAGTGCATTAACAACAGATGAACCAACACCATGCAAACCGCCTGAAACCTTATATCCCGAACCGCCGAACTTACCGCCTGCATGAAGCACTGTAAGAACGAGTGTTGCGGAAGATATTCCTTCTTTTTTGTGTATTCCTACAGGTATACCACGTCCGTTATCTGAAACTTCAACGTAGTTTCCAGGCAGAATTTTAACGTGAATTTCTGTACAGTAACCAGCAAGTGATTCATCTATTGAGTTATCAACTATTTCATATACAAGATGATGAAGACCTTTCGGACCTGTTGAACCGATATACATACCCGGTCTTTTTCTGACAGCTTCAAGTCCTTCAAGTACCTGTATCTGATTTTCGTCATAAACTTCATTCGTCTTAGTTATATTTTGTATTTCTTCCATAAAGTAAACTCCTTTAAAATTAGAAATCAGATGCAGGCATACCCGACAATTTTTCTCATTTTTCAATTCTGATTTCTCATTGAAACTGATTTAAAATCATTTTCATATTCTTTGTCTTAGTGTCTGAACAGTCAGCTGACAAAGATATGTTGCATCTTCTGTTATAACAAAACTTCTCGGAATATCGTCCGAAACGTCAACAACATCGCCGTTTTCGGTTTGTGTTTTAAGAAAAATTCTTGTATCCTGACCTATAGTCGTATTTTCAAGATCAAATATTCCTATGACCTTAGAAGCATCGACTATATATCCGTTTCCGAGATGTAAAACCATATTTTTGTCCATAATTCAATTTTTTTCAGTAAATTTTCCTGCTTCCGCAGAAAATATTTTACCTTTCATTTCAGTATGAATTGATTCACTGTGGCAGGTAGTTATAAAAACCTGCATATCTCTTATTATGCTGTATATAAATTTCTGTCTGTTTGCATCAAGTTCACCCATAACATCATCGAGCAGAATAACAGGGGATTCTTTCAGCTTTTCACGGAAAATATTCGCCTGAGATAATTTCAAAACAAGTGCTGTGCTTTTTTTCTGACCCTGCGAACCAAAATCTCTGACTCTGTTTCCGTCAATTTTAAGTATTATATCATCACGTCCCGCACCGCACCTTGTTCTGCCTGTTTTAATGTCTTCATCTCTTGATGCAGCAAGTGCATTGTAATATGCATCTGCCATTGCAATATCAGGCTCTTTTTCGGGATATTTATACTTTGGTGAAAAAACATTTGAATTATATTCGCAGGTGAGTTTTTCTGTTCCGCCCGATATTTCACCATAAAATTTTCCGCATATCAAAGATAATTCTTCAACATATTTATGTCTGTAAAACGACATCCAAGAACCGACTTTGCAAAGCTGCATATCCCATATGTCAAGGTCTGATTCACTTGCTTTTCCTGAAAAAATATCCTTTAAAACAGCGTTTCTCTGCACAATAAGGTTTTCAGTTTTACGAAGTACTCCCATTGCGGCAGGATTTATCTGCGATATACATAAATCAACGAAATTTCGCCTTTTTTCGGGTGCACCGCTTACAAGTGATATATCATCAGGAGTAAAAACAACACACTTGAATCTTTCAAAAAGTTCTTTTGATGAAGCAATATCAACTTTATTCAGCGTTATTTTTTTCTCTTTTGCAAGTCCGCTTTTAAGCAGTATATATTCTGCATTCTGACTTCGTCTTTTATCGGCAAATTTCAGCTTTATATCGCATCTTTCTTTGCCAAATGAAACAAAATCTCTTTCTTTTGAACTTCTGAAACTTCTGCAACCTGTAAATATCCAGATACTTTCAAGCAGATTTGTTTTACCCTGTGCATTTTTACCTGTTATAAGGTTATATTGCGGATGAAATTCAAGTTCTGCACCATTTATATTTTTAAAATTTTCGATAGAAATTTTTTCAACAATCAATTCTGGCTAACCGTAACTTCAAAGTTTTCAACAGTAACAATATCACCCGGACGTATTTTTTTACCTCTCATTGTGCATACTTCACCATTGACTGAAACTCTGCCTTCAAGTATAATCATTTTTGCCGTACCGCCTGATTCAACAAGGTCAGCAAGCTTTAAAAGCGAGTCAAGCTTTATAAAATCAGTCTTTATAGGAACATTAATCTTTTCAGTCATAATAAATTAATCCTCCTCTTTTATTCTTATAGGCATAAGGAGAAATCTGAAATAATCTCCCTGCATAGGAAGCATCTGAACAACGCTCTTATCGCCCGACATCTGGATTTTAACCTTTTCACAATCCGCAAATCTTGCAGCTTCAAGTATATACTGATTATTGAAACCTATTCTTACATCAGGACCACTAAGTTCAATAGGAACAAAGTCGTTTATTTTACCAACGCCCGTTTCACATCTGATATTTACCGAGTTTCCGCTGAATTTACATTTTACAGGCGAATTATTTTTTTCATTTATAAGAAGGGCACATCTTTCAAGAGAATGCTGGAGTTTCTTTGAATTTATAATAACTTCCGTTTCAAATGAAGCAGGTATGCTTGATTTATAGTTATGAAAAACACCTTCCATAAGTCTTACGATAAAAGTGCAGCCGTGCAGGATAAACAATGCGTGTTTTCCGTTTGTATAAACACTTATATTTTCTTCGCAGTCATCACGTAAAAATGAATCTATAACAGACATAGCCTTTTTATGAATAATAAAATTCATATCTTTAAGACAGTTTACTTCTCTGTGACAAATTGCAAGACGGTAGCCATCAATTGCAACAAGGTGCATTTCGCCGTTTTCAACATCAAAAAGCTGACCCATCATAACAGGTTTCATTTCATTGTTTGATGTTGCATATTTTGTTTGTTTTATCATACTCTTGAAAATATTTTCAGGTATCATAAGTGCATCATCAAGTTCTACAACAGGAAGTTCAGGATATTCTCCTGCATAAGAAGCCGAGATAGTATATTCTGTATCTCCGCCTTTCATTTCAATAAGATATTTATCTGTTATTGTGAAATCTATTTTTTCAGATTCCATTCTTCTTGTTGCTTCACTGATAAGTCTTGGTATAACAAGAAACTCACCTTCATTATTTTCATCTTCAGTTTCTACTTTTATGGAAGTTTTAATACCATATTCAAGATTGAAACCGTTTATTTCAAGAACACCGTCTTTTAATCTGAATCTTATTGATTCAAGAAAAGGCATTGTAGTTTTTATAACTGTACAGCCGCTTACCTTTGAAATGGCTTCGTGCAGTTCATTTTTAAAACATCTGAATTTTATCATAGCTGACTTCTTTCTTTTAAATTATCTTTATAGCTTTTTATTTTATAAAACCTGATTTCAAAATATTGAAATCAGTGAATTTTAATTTCACACACTTTTATATCTTAAAAACAAACATACATACAAACATATATAATATAACATATAATAAAATAAATAGTAGTAGTAATAGAGTATGTGGAAAAGTTTATTTACTCCGCAAAGCAAGATTTAAAGGCATATATCTTTAAACAACTCCTGAGTTATAAAAATGTGGATATGTTAAAAAAATTCCAAAGTCATACAAAAAAGTTGAAACCTTGAAACTTTGTGGAGTTGAAAACAAAAACTTGTTGAGAATTTTGTTGAAATGACTCACTTCAACTTTCAATAATGTTTAAATGTCGAAAAATAAAAAAATTAAACAGTTAAAAACTGCAATTTTTCATGTTGAAAAAACTGTTGAAATAAATTGCAGTTTTTATCTGAGTAACTGATATATATTTGATTTATCAAAAACCTTATCTTTTCAACACTCTGTTGAAAACTCTGTTGAAACTTCTGCTGAAAATATGTTTATACTTACTGTACCAACATATTCAACTGTGTAACACAGGTGTTAAAAACATCGGGAACAAAGAGAATTTGAATTTCAGCAAGTGAAAAACAGCTAAAGTTCTCCTTGTATTTCCCGCAAAAATAAATTTATATATTGTGTGATTTAACGTTTTTTATAATGTCATCAACAAGTGACTTCATATTTGCATCTTTTTCAAGTGAATTTGTGATATTTCCAATTGCATAAACAATTGTAGAGTGATCTCTGCCACCAAATTCCATACCAATTGATGCAAGCGGCATTTCAGTAACTTCTCTTACTACATAAATAGCAACTTTTCTTGCAGTAGAAATCTGAGAAGCTCTTTTGTTTGATCTTATATCTTCAGGAGAAACGCCGTAAACCCTTGCAACTTCTGTTATAATTTTTTCGACTGTAACAGGAATAGGCTGTTCATCTGTTAAAATATCTCTGATAACACTCTGTGCCATAGAAATAGAAGGTGAACTTCCTGCAAGATGCTTTAATGCTTTAAGCTTTTTAACTGCACCTTCAAGCTGACGGATATTTGTTTTAAGTCTGTTTGCAATAAAGTCTGCAACATCATCAGGTATATCAAGGTTTAAAAGTTCAGCTTTTCGGCGAATTATAGCCACTCTTGTTTCAAATTCAGGAGTTGAAATATCAGCAAGAATACCTGATTCAAAACGGCTTCTGAGTCTGTCTGTAAGAGTTTTTACTTCCTTAGGAGGTCTATCTGATGTAATTACAATCTGTTTGCCTTCAGTAAGAAGCTTATTAAAAGTATGGAAAAATTCTTCCTGTGTGCTTTCTTTTCCGCTGAAAAACTGAATATCATCTATAAGAAGTACGTCAGCATTTCTGTATTTATCGTGGAAAGCTTCAGTATTTTTTTTCTGAATGCAGGAAATAAGTTCGTTACCGAATTCCTCACTTGTAACATATATAATGTTGCTGTCAGGGTGGTTGAGTTTATATTCGTGGCATATTGCCATTAAAAGGTGAGTTTTTCCAAGACCTGAATCACCGTATATAAACAGAGGATTCATCTTGTCTTCGCTGTCTCTTGCAACAGCTTTGCAGGCTGCATATGCAAATTCGTTTGATCTTCCTACTATAAAAGTATCGAAAGTGTATTCATATTTGGCACTTTCAAAAGATTTTTCAAGTTCTTCGTGTTTTTTTTCAACGTCGTCGTAGTCAGTTTTCTTTTCGTTGTCATCGTCATCTTCTTTTACATTAACGATGATATTTACTTTAAGTCCTGCAACTGCTTCAAAAGCATCTTCAAGAGTTTTCTTGTATGTACTTATAACAGTATCTTTCTGGAAGATTGAGTCTGCTGTAAAAATAGCGTTTGAACCGTCGAGTTTAACCGGTTTTATAGGGTCAATCCATAAAGAAACGGCTATAGGCGGGATTAATTTTGACTCAGTGCAGTATGCTTTTACATGGTTAAATAGTTCTTCAAATGATTCCATTTTTCTTTTAAATTCCTCCGTTTTGTTTATCTTTTCAATCAATCGTATCAATCAGATTTGTTTGTCGTCCTTCTTTGAATCTGTTTAAATTTTATCTGAAATCGGGAAATTTAAGTTAACTAAACAGATTCGTATGCTTTCTTTATCTTTCTTTGCAGGAATGAATTAATTCAATCTGCGTAAAGCATTTTTCGGTTTCAATATTGACACATCATATATTATAACACACTTTAAACAGTTTTTCAAGTGTTTAAAATAAAAAATGTTGATAACTTGGTTGAAAAGTTGAAAAATCAGTACTTCGACAAGCATATTTTTATAAAAGTTGCGAATAACGCTGAAAAACAGGCTTATTTTTTGTGCAATATTTGTTTAAAGCAGTGCTGAAAAGCAGTTGAAATATGTTTAAAAGGTGTTACTTTAACTTTTTAACACCATATTTTTTTAAACAAACCGTTTAAAAAGTTTTCAACACTTTATAAATGAGGAATTAGGAATGAGGAATGAGAAATTGCGGTGTCAGCTTCGCTGACGGATTTAAAACCCCTCCACCGCCTAACGGCGGTCCCCTTCCCCTTTCAGGGGAGGCTATAAATAGGGACTTTTTTCATAAAATTTGCAAGGATTAATAAAGGCTCCCCTGAAAGGGGAGCTGTCAAGCCGTAGGCTTGACTGAGGGGTGTTCTCCCTTTGGGGAGATGTCACGAAGTGACAGAGGGGGATAAGTCGCAATAGGCGACACCATAATTCCTCACTCCTAATTCCTAATTCCTCAATGAAGCAGCGATATGCCGCTTCCTCATTGTAAAAAGGTAATAAAAAAAAGCAAATCCATAAAATCAAAAGATTTTATAAATCTGCCGATAGAAAAAATAATTGATTGAAAGAGGTTTTTCTGTATTAAAACAGAAATTGAGATAAATGAAATCATTTGATGTCATTCATATAACATCAAAGAAACAAACAACATTAATATTATATCATGTGTTGATAAAAAAGTCAATACTATATCTTGTGATTCGACAAAAAAACTTATTAAAACTTCTTTTTTTTATATTTTATATGATAACATAACATGCGTTTTTATTTTTTTTCTGTTTCTCATAAATTTTTATATTATAATATAGAAATCATATTTATTTTGTGATATAATGAAAAATTAGGAATGAGGAATTAGGAATGAGGAATTAAGGTGTCAGCTGTCGCTGACAAATTTAAAACCTCTCCGTCACAGCTACGCTGTGCCACCTCTCCTTAAAAGGAGAGGCTTTATAAGTGTAAATTTTATTGATAGGCTCTCCTGAAAGGGGAGCTGGCAAGCCGTAAGTCTTGACTGAGGGGTGTTCTCCCTTTGGGGAGATGTCACGAAGTGACAGAGGGGGATAAGTCGCCATAGGCGACACCACAATTCCTCACTCCTCATTCCTAATTTCTCATTAAATAAGTTGAAAGGAAAATAAAATGGAAATATCGGCAAAAAAACTTTTAAAATTAAATGAAAATGATTATTATGTAGTTGATATAAGAGATAACTATTCTTATAGTTTCGGTTCAATGAAAAATTCTGTAAATATAAATCAGGACGAAGTTTTGGAAAAATCTGAAACTTTTCCGAAAGATAAAAAAATAATTGTCTGTTGCAAAAGCGGTATAATAAGCGTTGATATAGCTGAAAAACTTTGCAAAATGGGATTTGAAGCCTATAGTCTTGAAGGCGGATATGCAAAGTGGGTAACTGAAAAAATAAAAGGTCAGGATAAAAGTGCCCAGATAGAGCAAAGTATAAGAAAAAAATATCATAGGGAAATATGGAGCAGATTTGTCAAGGCGATAAGTACTTATGAACTTGTTAAACCAAATGACCATATATGTGTTTGTATTTCTGGCGGAAAAGATTCTATGCTTATGGCAAAACTTTTTCAGGAACTTAAACGTCACGGAAAATTTCCGTTTGAAGTAACTTATTTATGTATGGATCCTGGTTATAGCGAAGCTAACAGAAAAATTATAGAGGGTAATGCGGCACTTATGAATATACCTGTGCAGTTCTTTGAAACAGATATTTTCAGTTCGGTTTATAATGTTCAGAATAACCCTTGTTATCTTTGTGCAAGAATGAGAAGAGGACATCTCTATAATAAGGCAAAATCTCTCGGCTGTAATAAAATAGCACTCGGACATCATTTTGATGACGTTATTGAAACAATTTTAATGGGTATGATTTATGGCGGACAGGTTCAGACAATGATGCCAAAACTTCACAGTTCAAATTTTGAGGGTATGCAGCTTATAAGACCTATGTATTTTATTCGTGAAGCGGATATAATAAGATGGAGAAACTACAATGACTTGCAGTTTATTCAGTGTGCATGCAAATTTACCGACACCTGCACAACCTGCAACCCGAATGGTAACAATGGTTCAAAGCGTCAGGTTGTTAAAAAACTTATTGCAGAACTCGCCAAAGATAACGAACAGATAGAAAAAAATATTTTCAGAAGCGTTGAAAATGTTAATCTTGGCACTATCATTTCTTACAAAAAAGACGGTAAAGTTACAAGTTTTCTTGATGGATACGATGATTAAATATGCATTTTATGCATATTTAATCAATGAGGAATTAGAAATGAGGAATGAGGAATTGCGGTGTCAGCTATCGCTGACGGATTTAACACCCCTCCACCGCCTAACGGCGGTCTCCCTACCCTTTCAGGGAAGGCTATAAATAGGGACTTTTTTCATAAAATTTGCAAGGATTAATAAAGGCTCCCCTGAAAGGGGAGCTGTCAAGCCGTAAGGTTTGACTGAGAGGTTTTAGATAAGTCGCCGATAGGCTACATCTTAATTTATAATTTAAATTAACTCTTGACTTTAAAAAAGATATATGTTATAATTTGCAATGTTAATTTATTAAAAATAAAAAGGAGATTAATAGTGAAATTTAAAGAAAAAGATTTAAATGAAAGTAGAGATAATCTGATTGTTTTTTTAATCGGTGCTTTTCTCGGAATGATAATATTTATAGCTATATATGGTGTTTCAGTTTTAAATCCATGCTATGATGACTGGATTTTTAACAAAAACGGTGATATTGTTCAGCATTATATAGGTTGGCAATATTTCAGAAAAAGTGACTGGCATTTTCCTCTTGGATTAATTGACGGACTTTCTGATGATGGTGCTTTTTCCTGCGTTTATACCGATTCGATTCCGATTTTTGCGATATTTTTTAAAATCTTTTCTCCCATTTTACCAAGTACTTTTCAGTATATAGGTTTGTGGGAATTTTTTAGTTTTATATTTCAGGGCGGTATATCTTCCATTATAATTTTTAAGTTAAGCAAAAATAAAATATACAGTTTAATTTGCAGTTTATTTTATATTTTATCGCCTGTTCTATTGATAAGGTCTTTAAGACACGAGGCACTTTCAGGACAATGGGTTATTTTAATATCAATTTTATCTCTTGTATGCATAAATAAAGAATGGAAACATAAATTTACTCCTGTTTTAATATGGATTTTGAACGGAATGCTTGCGGCAATGGTTCATATTTATTTTATACCTATGGTTTATCTTTTTCTTTTTGGTTACGTTATTGCTGACATAATGAAAAATAAAAAAATCATTCGTCCTGTTTTGAGTTTTGTTTTAACTACTGCTTTTACCTTTTTGACAATGTATGCTGAAGGTTGTTTTTATGGAAAAGGAACTTCAAAAGATAAGGGTCTTGGTGTTTTCAGTGCAAATTATAATGCATTTTTTGATGGACAGGGATGTTCGAAATTTATGAAACTTACTTGCTTTGCAGGACAGCAGGAAGGGTTTGGATACCTTGGTTTAGGTATTATTATTTTAGCTGTTATTTCAGTTATAATAATTTTTGCGTATTTTGAACATATGGCAAAATCAAAAAGAGATATAAAAAAATTTCTGAAAGACAGGCTTTATATTATTATACCTTTTATTTTGATGTTTTCAATAGGATTTTTTGTTGCTGCAAGTCCTAAAGGAACTCTTAACAGGGGAATTATCTATGAAATAAATTATCCGCAGTCAATAATGAACCTGCTTTCAATTTTCCGAGCATCAGGAAGATTTGTCTGGATTCCTTTTTACCTTGTTTATACTTTTGTTTTCTGGACAGTTTCTAAAATATCAAAAATAAATATGAAAAATACAATGATATTTACTGTTGTTTTCTGCTTTTTAATTCAGGGCGTTGACCTTAGTTTCTGGATAAGGCGAACCCGTGGAATTTTTGCAGAAAAAAAGCCTTATGTTTCAGTACTTGATAATGATGAATTTAATAAAATGGCTGTAAATAAGGAAAAAATTGTTTTTTTAAATATTCCGAAAAATTATCTTTCCTATTCACAACCTTATTATCTTCTTACTGAATATGCATTTAAAAATGATATGACTGTTTCAAGCTTTGCAAGAGCAAGAAATAATTATGATTCAATTAAGGAATATTCAGAAAAGGAATATGATCTGCTAAAAAATGGAAAGGGAAATGATAAGTATATTTATTTCTTCTTTGATGAAAAGGATATTCCTGATAATATCAATCTGAAAATTTATAAAGATGAAGAAAATAAAATTTTTACAGCGGTACTTGATTAGTTAAAGGTAAAAAGCAGCAATATGCTGCTTTTTACCTTTAATGAGGAATTAGGAGTGAGGAATGAGGAATTGCGGTGTTGCCTGTCGGCAACTTGTCCCCCTCTGTCACTTCGTGACATCTCCCTAAAGGGAGAATACCTCTCAGTCAGCATTCGCTGACAGCTCTCCTTAAAAGGCGAGCCTTATAAGAAAGACTTGAAAACTTAATAAAAAATGCCCATTTAAAGCCTCTCCTTTTAAGGAGAGGTGGCACAGCGTAGCTGTGACGGAGAGGTTTTAAATCCGTCAGCGAAGCTGACACCTTAATTCCTCACTCCTCATTCCTAATTCCTCATTTTCTATATATTTTCACATAGTTTCATAGTGTTTATTTGTGCATAACAGAGAAACGAAAAAATATTTTTTGAAAAAACAACCTTTCGGGGTTGTTTTTTTTTGCTTTTTGACCCCATATGTGAAAGGCGGTGATAAAGTGAAGAAAAAAAATTACAGAGAAATTGCTGTTAGAGAAATTGAAAAACTTGCTTTGTGCAAAACAAATGATGTTTTATATCTTATGTTTTCAAAGGAAGTTCCTGAACCTGATGCATTTAAAAAAATTGACTTTTCTTCTGTTACGGAAATTAAACGTGACAAGGACGGCGGTCTACAGGTGAAATTTGTCGACAGACAATCTCTTTTTGAATCTCTTGTGAAACTTACTTCAGAAGAAAAAAATGAAAACGATGCAGCTAATTTTCTTAATACAATTATCGGAAAGGACTGTGAATAATTTTGGCTGGAGCTTATGTTTTCAGTGAAAAACAACAGCTTGCCTGCCGTTGGTGGATAATGGACGAATATAAAAATTATGATGCTGTTATTTGTGACGGAGCTGTGCGAAGCGGTAAAACTTTTTCAATGTCAATAGGCTTTATAAGCTGGGCTATGACTTGTTTCAACAATTGCAATTTTGCAATATGCGGTAAAACAATAAGGTCACTTAAAAGAAATGTACTTGATGACCTTATCAATAAATTTCGTGGACTTGGTTTTCTCTGCATTGAAAAAGTTACAGGAAATTATATTGATATTAAAATGAAAGGTATTAAAAACAGATTTTATCTTTTTGGAGGAAAAGACGAGGGGAGTGCTTCTCTTATTCAGGGGCTTACTATTGCGGGTGTTTTCTTTGATGAAGCCGCCTTGATGCCGCAAAGTTTTTTTGAACAGGCAATTGCAAGATGCAGTGTTTCAGATTCAAAAATCTGGATTAATTGTAACCCTCAAAATCCATCAAATTGGCTTTACAGAGAATGGATTAAAAATCCTGAAAGCAAAAATGCTCTCTATATTCATTTCACAATGGACGATAATCCCTCTTTATCGGAAAAAATTAAACAGCGTTATGAAATGCTTTTCAAAGGTGTTTTCTATAAAAGATATGTGAAAGGTATCTGGACGGCTGCTGAGGGGCAGATTTATTCTGTTTTTTCGGAAGAAAAATATGTTATTCCAAAAAATTTGATGCCTGAAAGCTATGAAAAATATGTTATATCATGCGATTATGGAACTGTTAATCCTTTTTCTATGGGGCTTTGGGGTAAAAATTCGGGGAAATGGTATAGAATTTCTGAATATTATTTCGATTCAAAAAAAGAGGGAAATTCAAGAACTGATGAAGAACATTACAAGGCTTTGTGTGAACTTGCAGGAAACAGAAATATTGAAATGATTATTTGCGACCCGTCGGCTGCAAGTTTTATTGAATGCGTAAGAAGAAAGGGCGTTTTTAAGGTTATTCCTGCTAAAAATGATGTTTTGACAGGAATAAGACGTGTAAGTTCTTTTATTCAGCAGGGAAAACTTCTTTTTAGTTCAGAATGCAAGGATATTATAAGGGAATTCAGTCTTTATGCTTGGGACGAAAGCAAGAATGATACACCTTTGAAGAAAAATGACCACGCTATGGACGATATGAGATATTTTGTAAATTCCTATCTTGCTTTTGAAGAAAACGAAGATTCATTCTTTGTTGGCAGTGTTGGAAGAAGGTGATTTTAATTAAATTATTTGGATTGAAAAATAAGAAAAGAGATGTTATTTCTTCAATCAGCGTTCAGAACGGCAGTAAAAACAGTGTTTTTAGTTTTCCACAAACTGAAAATATTCGTGACGGCAGAATTTACGGTTCTTTAAGACGTGCTTTGCCTGTTGTTGATGCTGCAATTACTAAAATTGTAAGATTAACGGACGGTTTCAGCGTTTCAACTGATGATAAAAATATGCAGGACAGACTTCTTGATTTTTCTGAAAATGTTCCTGTCGGTATTTGCGGACAGTCTTTAAGAATGTTTATTTCTTCTTATCTCGACAGTCTTTTGACTTATGGGAATGCTGTTGGTGAAATGATTATTGATAAAAACGGTTATTCTCTTGCAGGTCTTGTCAATGTTTCAATTGAAAATATTGAAATAGAAAGGGTTTCGGGTGAGTCACCTCTTGAAAAGAAAATATTTGCCGTTGATGGCAGCAGAAGAAAAGAAATTATCTACCCTGAAAGGATTCTTTTTACTGCACTTAATCCGCCATCGGGTAAAATTTATGGTGTTTCTTTATTGCAGGGGATACCTTGCCTTGGAAGTATTCTGATGCGAATTTATGAGTGCATTGGAAAAAATTATGAAAGACTTGGAAATATACGATATTCGGTTACTTATAAGCCCTCTGATGACCCTTCTGATAAGGTTTATGCAGGTGACAGAATAAAACAGATTGCAAAAGAATGGTCTGAGGGTATGAAGGCTTCTGCAAGGGGAGAAGTGAGAGATTTTATTTCTTCGGGAAATGTTGAAATAAAAGTCATCGGTGCGGACAGTCCTTTGCTTGATACGGAAATTCCTGTTCGTCAGCTTCTTGAACAGATTATTGCAAAACTTGGAATACCGCCTTTTCTTCTTGGTTTAAGCTGGTCTTCAACCGAAAGAATGAGTCAGCAGCAGTCAGATATTTTAACTTCTGAACTTGAATATTACAGAAGAATTTTAACGCCTGTAATTAAAAAAATATGCACTTGTTTTTTAAGAATGAACGGAAGTCTTGGAAATGTTTTTGTTGAATGGGAAAATATTAATCTGCAAGATGAAGTTGAACTTGCAAACGCAAGACTTGTTAATGCACAGGCTGAAAAACTTGAAAACGAAAATCTTGAAAATAATAATTATTAAAAAGGAGATATTTATTTATGTTTGAAAATGTTAAACTTGAAAAAGGAATGTATAACCTCAGCGGAAAATCTTTTAGTGATTATCTTGAAGAAAATGATCCGGCTGAAAACTATGTTGGTACACCTTATGAAGGTCTTGATGCCTTTGAAAGACAGCTTAAAAGATTTGATATAAAAATAGGAGGCTGCTGCTGCGACAGAGTTGAAAAGTTTTTTACCACTACCGAAAGTGCTGTTCTTTTTCCTGAATTTGTAAGAAGAAGCATTAAGAAAGGTTTTGAGGACTGCTGTCTTGATGATATGGTTGCAGCTAAAACATTATGTGAAAGCAATCACTATTCAGGTTGTGTTATGGCTGAAACTTCGTATGACAAAGCAACAGAGGGTGAAACTATGGCAGCAAGCGTTATAAAAGAAAACTCTACTGTTATTTCTCTTAAAAAATACGGCAGACTTGTTAATTCTTCATATGAAGCAGTAAGACAGCAGCGTCTTGATCTTTTTGCTGTTATGCTTAGAGGTGTTGGTAAAAAACTTGCAAATACACTTGTTGCAGATGCAATTACAACATTGAAAACAAATACCGCTTCAATTTCTTCAAAAACGGCTGAACTTGATTATTCTGATATAACTTCTCTTTATGGTGCAATGGGTGAATACAATATGAATACAATTATTGTTTCTCCTGCAAATGCTGCTAAAATTCTTGCTATGCAGCAGCTTATGGAATCTTCTTCAAAAGAACAGGGTAAAATTTATCTTCCTTTTGGTGCTAAAATGATTACAAGCAGTAAAATGGACGATTTTACAATAATAGGTTTTGACAAAGACTTTACTCTTGAATTTATTGCAAGTACTGATGTTGTGCTTGAAACCGATAAACTTATAGACAGACAGCTTGACCAGATTGGTATTTCTATTTGTGCAGGTTTCAAAAAGATTTTTAGTGATGCTGTTAAGGTACTTAATATAAAAAGAAGCTGATCAAAAGCAGCACTTAGCTGCTTTTGAATGAGGAATTAGGAATGAGGAATTGCGGTGTCGCCATTCGGCGACGATTTAAAAACCTCTCCGTCACAGCTACGCTGTGCCACCTCTCCTTAAAAGGAGAGGCTTTTTAAGGAGATACAAAGCACAAATAAAGGCTCGCCTTTTAAGGAGAGCTGTCAGCGAATGCTGACTGAGAGGTGTTCTTCCCTTGGGGAGATGTCACGAAGTGACAGAGGGGGATAAGTCGCCGACAGGCAATGCCACAATTCCTAATTAATAAAAAAGGAGAGTAATATGGATAAACTTGAAAAGATAAATAAATTTACAAGACGACCGCTTGAGGAAGATGAAATATATACTTTTGATGTTATTTTATGCGATAACAAAACTGACAGGGACGGAGAAAAGTTTTCTGATAATGCTTTGAATCAGATGAAAGAACTTTTTGTTGGAAAAACCGGCATTTTTGACCATAATCCGAAAGGTGAAAATCAGACGGCAAGAATTTTTGATACAGAAATTGTTTCAGATGAAACAGGTTATAAGTGTCTTAAAGCTAATTGTTATATGGTGAGAACTTCTTCAAATTCCGACCTTATTCTTGAAATTGACGGCGGTATTAAAAAAGAAGTAAGCGTTTCGTGCAGCTGTTCAAAAAGAATATGTTCAATATGCGGAAAAGACAGCTTTAAATCGCCTTGCAGACACAAAAACGGGCAAATTTACGGCAATAAAAAATGCTGTTTTATTCTGGATAATGTCACAGATGCATATGAATGGAGTTTTGTTGCTGTTCCGGCACAGAAAAATGCAGGCGTAACAAAGAAATTTTCTGAAATAAAATCTTTTTCAGATGGCAACGAAATGGATAATATGCTTGAAAAAAGCATTGAAAGCATTAAAAAAGACATTGTAAGACTTTGTTATCTTAATTATGATGAAAACACAGTTAAAACTATGATTTCTGTTTCTGATAATATGAATATAGAACAGCTTATTGATATGAAAGAGAAACTTATGAAAAACTACAACAAATGCGGTGTTTCACAGTTTGAACATTCAAAAAAAGATTCAAACGCTGATTATAAATTTTAAGGAGATTAAAAAATGGATATGGAAAAAATTTTAAGCCTGTTTACTTTGTTTTCAGGTGAAACAGATACAGAAAAATATTATGCACTTATTGAATCGGCGGTGCTTTATGTTGGCAGACAACTTAAAAGTTCCGAATATGAAAAGGATTCAAGAGTTCCTTTTTATGTTGCTTCGGTTGCAAATCTTGTTTATTCAAGAGCAGTTTCAATGAGATATAAATTATCTCAGACGTATGCAGGAAGCGTTGCACAGATGCCTTCTGAAACGAATGTTATTATGTGCGATATGGCTGAAAAGCTTTGTGAGGGCTACAGATCGCTTTGCAGCGACATTTTAAAAGATGATACTTTCTGGTTTGTTTTAAGCGGAGATGATGTTGAAAATTGATTAGTTTGCTTACTAAAAAAATTATAGATATAATAAAAGATAAAGATAATCCGCAGGTTTATTCTGAATATGATATGATACCTGTTGAAAACAAATCTGAAAAGTTTTATACAGTTGTTTCCGTTGTTGATTTCAGTGGAAAAGATGTTAAAAACGTTTCAGCAGGAACAGTCTATGATTTTGAAATAAATTATAATGTAATCTGTCTTGCAGGCAGAAATTTTAAAGCAATTGATTTTTATGACTATATTCAGGAAAAAATTCTTAAAAGGATTATATCTTCGGAAGATATAAAAGTTCTTGAATTCAAAACAGGAAAAGCCGAATTTGATTATAAATTGCAGAAAATGAAAATTATTTGCAGTTTAAAAATCGGAGGAATTTATCTGGTAGAAAATAAATAAAAGCAGGTGAAATTTTTGGAAAATGAAGTACTTAATAATTTAAAGTATAAAAAAGTTCTTATCGGTGATATTTGTTTGTATCTTTGCAAAATGAATTTTTCTGTTATAAATGAATACTCGGAAACTCCGTCTGTTTCAGGCGGAGTGTGCGTTACAAATAACGCTGTTAAATCGGCTAAAATTACACTTGATGCAAAAATAATTATTGATGATAATTTTGAAGATGTTATTTTGTCGCTTGAAAATTTAGTAAGAGATAAAACAAGATACGATATTTCAATTGGAAATCTGATTTTTTCGGATTCTTTGATTGTTTTTTTAAAATTTTCAGATTCAATTGAAAATGGCTTTGCTTCAGTGACTTTATCTTTTGTAACAGATAAAAAACTTAAAAAGGCAGGTGAAATAAGTTGAGTGATACAGTTAAAATTATTCTTGCAGATGAAAATAAAACGGAATATGTTTTCAGCAGGATTATATCTTTTAAATTTACTAAAAATATTTTTCTTCCATATACTTCACTTAATGCTTTTTTGTGCTGTGATGAAATTTTTTTGAAAAGCGTTTCATATGTTAAACTTATAATAAACGATAATGAAATTCATATGGGTTTTATAGATACTTTAAAATCTTACGAAAAAAACGGCTGTTTTTTTATTTCTCTTGTTTCAAGAAGTTTTACGGCGGTTATGCTTCAAAATTACCTTGCGGAAGGTATTTATTCGGATATATCTTTTAATTCGCTTATGGATAATTATATATCTATGCCCTATGTTACACACGAAAATAATTCGGAAAAATCGGGATATATTTATGTTTCGGAAAATAAATCTTTCTGGGACAGTGTTTGCAGTTTTGGTTATAAATTAAAGAAAAATATTCCCTATATATCAGGAACAAATAAAGTAAATATTTCACTTCCGCAAAATCCGAAAACTATTGTTTTAAAAAATGAAAATATAATAGAAAAAGGCAGAATATCAGATTACAGAGCGATTTTAAGCGATATTTATATGCAGGACGCAGCAGGAGAATACGGCAAATATCATCTTCACAGCGATAAAGCAGATACTTTAAACATTTCAAGGAGAATGAATATTCCTCTTGACAGACAGTTTTTATATTCTCCTTATTCTGCACTTGTTTACAGAATGCAACAGTATTTTCAGAAAGAAAAATTATTTTATGTAAAATCAGCAGGATTTGTAAATGCTGAATTATATGATATTTTGCAAGATGAAAATTCAATTAAGGCAATTGAAATAAATGGCGACAAAAAGGGAATTTTCACTTCATTATACAAATAAATAAAAAATGCCGCATTTAAGCGACATTTTTTATGATATAATAAATTATTCCATAAATAACGGAAGATGCTGAACCATACAAAATAACCGGTCCTGCTATTTTGAATATCTGGCAGCCGACACCTAAAATAAGTCCTTCCGTTTTCGATTCAATTGCACAGGCTGAAATTCCGTTTGCAAAACCTGTTACCGGAACAAGTGTTCCGGCACCTGCATATTTTGCAATTTTTTCATATATTCCAAGTCCTGTAAGCAAGGCACTTAAAAATATTAAAAAGATTGAAGTCCATGCGGAGGCTGTTTCGGGTTCAAATGAAAAGTATTCAAGAATTTCTTTGAACCATTCACCTACAAGGCATATTAATCCGCCGATTAAAAAAGCACATGGAAGTGTTTTATATGTTTTTGTCGGCGGATTTGTTTTTTTTACCATTGAACTGTATTCGTTTTTGCTTAAATTCAATATAATCACCCTGAATTAGTATGCTTATGATAATCTGAATTATTCTAAAATAAAAAAAATTGTGAAAAATTCCAAAAAAACACTTTACAAATCAAAAGAAATATGTTAAAATGATAACAAAGCAAAATTTTTTGAAAGGACTGTAAAAAATGAACAAAGCAAACCTTATGATATTCAACAAGATTAACTGCATCAAACTTAAAACCAAAAGATATGAAGCACTTATTGCTTATGAAATTGGTTCTAATGTGATACGTCTTGCAGACAAGGAAAATGGAATTGAATTTTTCCGTTTCAGAGATGACGAAACAGCAGAAACAGTTATAAATTCTCCTGAAGTATGGGGACTTCCTACTCTTTATCTTCCAAACAGATTCGCAGACGGAGTTCTTAAAACATCAGATGCAGTTTATCATCTTCCTGTAAATGAAAAAGCTCCTTATAATAACCATATTCACGGTTTCATTCATAAGAGAGTTCACGAAATAGTTGAATACAAAGCAGATGAAGAAAAGGCAGTTGCAAAAACAAGATATGTTTACGGAAAAAATGACCCGTTTTATGAATATCTTCCAATAGATTTTGTTGCTGAATATACTTTTACTCTTTCAGATGAAAAAGGTCTTGAGTATAATGTTAAATTCACAAACAAATCAAATAAGCAGATGCCGATTTCTCTTGCAACACATACAACAATAAATTCTCCTTTTGTTATAGGTTCAAAAGAGGGAAACAGCAGGATTCAGGTTCCTATTGGCAATAAATGTATTCTTAACGAAAGATGTTTGCCGACAGGAGAACTCAGAACTCCTGACAAGTACGACAGACTTTATCTTGGCGGCAGTCAGTGTCCTGTTCTGCATAATATCGATAACGATATGTATCAGGCAGAAGACCTTATGCTTAATAAAGAAAGATTCCACGGTGTTCTTATAACAGATGAAGAAAGCGGAAAGAAAATAGGCTATGAAGTTTCAGATAACTATAAATTCTGGATAATCTGGAACGACAAAGGCTTTAATAAATATTTTTGTCCTGAACCAATGACGGCAATGATAGATGCACCAAATCTTGATATGCCGGCAGAAGTAACGGGTTACAGTGAAATAGCTCCTGAAGAAAGCTATACTGTTTCACAGCGTTTCTTCTCTATCTTGTAATTTTGGTTTTGAAACAGAAGAGCAGCAATGACTGATCATCATTGCTGCTCTTCATCTTTCTTTATTTAATGAGGAATTGTGGTATCGCCTGCGGCGACTTATCCCCCTCTGTCACTTCGTGACATCTCCCCGAGGGAAGAAAAACTCTCAGTCAGCATTCGCTGACAGCTCTCCTTAAAAGGCGAGCCTTTATTTGTGCATTTGTAAATTTACTGAAAAAGCCTCTCCTTTTAAGGAGAGGTGGCACAGCGTAGCTGTGACGGAGAGGTTTTAGATAAGTCGCCGTAAGGCGACACCTTAATTCTTCACTCCTCATTCCTAATTTCTCATTATAAACACGCTGTTTCAAGTGCAATAAGCATCATATCTTTGAAAGATGTTTGTCTTTCTTCGGCGGTTGTTGATGTTCCTTTGAAAATATGATCTGAAACAGTTGTTATGCAAAGAGCGGATTTATTAAGTCTTGCAGCATTCATATAAAGTGCGGCAGCTTCCATTTCAACTCCAAGAACTCCCATTTTAAGCCAGTTTTTTGAGGCTTCTTTGTCGTCATTATAAAATTTATCTGATGATAAAATATTTCCGACGTGATATTTTATTCCCATTTTTTCGGCAATTTCTGCCGCTTTTCTCAAAAGTTCAAAAGATGCAACAGGTGCAAAAGTTCCGTTTAAATTATATTGTCCTGCATAGGCTGAATCTGTACACGCCCCCTCTGCAAGTATAACATCACGAAGTTCAACATTTTCAGCCATTCCGCCGATTGTTCCGACTCTTATTATTGAATCAACGTCATATTCTGAAAATAATTCGTATGAATAAATTCCTATTGACGGCATACCCATTCCGCTTCCCTGAACGGATATTTTTTTGCCTTTGTAGTATCCTGTATAACCAAGCATATTTCTTACTGTATTGTAACATACAGCATCTTCAAGGAAAGTTTCAGCAATATATTTTGCTCTTAATGGATCGCCCGGCATAAGAACAACTTTTGCAATATCTCCTTTTTCTGCGTTGTTGTGTGGTGTAGACATAATTATTTCCTCCTTTATTTTTTAAGTATTTTTTTAACTGTAAGAAGTATATCTTTGAAATTGAAAATTATCATAAACAGATATATAACAGCTGATGCAGGTATTCTGTATTCAAGTGAATTTATCTGCATAAGACTGAGTGCAAACAGACAGACAAGATTTACTGTAAATCTGAAATGACTGACTTTGAAATATATAAGTTTTCTTGAATCGTAAATTCTTATGAGGTAGCATATAAAGTAGCTTGCAAATGTTGCAATAACTGCACCCATTATACCGAATTTTAAAATTAAGAAATAGTTAAGCACAATATTTACAACAGCCGCCACGAGAGCCGTCCAGAAGGAGTGTGACGTCTTTTGCGTTGCAGAGTAAATACTACTCAGGAATTGGTTGAAACACATCATAAGAACTGCTATAACGAGTACAGGGGTATATATATATGCTGTGTTGTAACCGTCGAATGTTTTTGTGTCTATAATTATGTCTGAAAGAAGTCTTACAAACACAATTAAAAATCCGCTTGCAATAAACATCATAGACTGATAGGCTGAAAAAATCTGTTGATAGAATCTGCCTTTGTCGGCGGATTTATTTTCCATAATAGCCGACATATTCCAAGCCTGAAAGAAAATAGTCGAGATAGTTGAAACAAGATTTGGAATTTTTGAAGATGCACCATAGATACCAGCGGCATCTTCGCCTGTAAGTCCTTCAGGACCATGCATATATCTTATAAATAAACGGTCTGAAAATCCTGTTACAATCCATAAAACCTGAGTAGGAATAAGCGGAATTGAAAATTTCAGCATTATTTTTGCAACATTTTTATTGAAATGTTTAGGTGAAAACCATTTCACAAGACGTGCGGCAAACCATAGAAAAACGGCACTTGTAAAGTCGGATAAAACAACCGAAATCATAAAGCCTGTAACTCCAAGCTGCATTTTAACAATAAATATTATATTGAAAATGAAAAGCGTCAGCGTTGCAAGTATTCCGTCAAATGCGAAAAGTTTAACCATTCCTCTTGCTCTTACAAACTGTGCAAAAAGCATATGCAGGCACGAGGCGGCTATGTACATAAGAAGAAGAATCTCATATCCTTCCGTATACGGAAGCAGGTAAATCAAGGGCGTTAAAAGAAGCAATACGCCAAGCCCGAATAATTCAATTATACAGGCGGTTGAGAAAACTTCCTTGTTGTTGTAGTCCTCATCAAGTCCGTATCTTATAACGGCTTCTGTAATTGTGAACGAAACAAGTGGGATAAGAAAATTTGCGGTTATTTCAAGAAGTTCTTTTGTTGAATAATCTCCTGTATTGATATTTCCTGTGTAAAGTCTTGTAAGAAGTATAAGAAGAATTTTTGAACCAAAAGAACCTATTGCAAATATAAGAGTATTTGCGGCAAGTTTTTTGTATCTGTTCATTTATAAATTTCCTTTTCTGAGTATATTTTGATATATATTATATCACAGCAGGAAAAAAAAGTAAAGTGCAAAGAAAAATTTTAAATGCATAAAATGTCGTAAAATACACAAAAATATCTTATTTAATATATTTAAATTTGTTTATATATACAAAACTCTAAAAAATAAAAATTTTTTTGCAACGATTTGACATTCTCAATAGTATATGTAGTGAGAGGGGGAGAAAAAAGGACCATATCTTGAACGGAAACCGCACGCTTTATGAGTTCGGGAAGATGCCTGCATATATTTTGGAGAGAGGGTATATTTTTATTGGTGTCTTTCATAAAAGCAGCGGAAAAGAGAAGGTTCTTTCCCCCTTGATATTTTGTCAGCTTAATTTACAAAATTGCTGTTGAAAATCATTTCTTTTTGTGATATAATTATTGGTAATAATGCCAATAAATTGCGAAAGGAGTGGTTGCTATGTCTTTGAATAAATTGACAGAAGATGAATTCTCGGATATATATGAGAAAAATCTCAACTCAATTTATGTTCTGTGTTACAGCTATATGGGCAATAAATCAGATGCGGAAGATGCTGCACAGGAAACTTTTATAAGACTTATAAAATACGGAAACAATTTTGATTCCGATGAACATATAAAAGCTTGGCTGATTGTTACGGCTATGAATGTTTGCAAAACTATGCTGAAACATTGGTCAAAACAAAAAAGAGACGACAGCAGGGAAGTCATTGATATTCCCGATACAGTTTCAGAAAAAAATTATGAGCTGATACAAAATATACTTGAACTTCCTGAAAAATATAAAACCGTTATATATATGTATTATTATGAGGGGTTTACAACTGCTGAAATTTCAGGTTTTCTGAAAATAAGCGAGTCGTCCGCAAGGTCAAGACTTGCAAGAGGCAGAAATATTTTAAAGGAAGATATAACATTAAAAAGTGAGGAGGTATATGAATGAATGATATAAAAAACGCTTTCAGTGAACTTGAACCCGATAAAGAAACAGCAGACAGATTATATAATAAAATATTATCTTCATCATATGCACCGGCTTTTAAATCGAAAAAGAAAAAAATATGGCTTACTAAAAGAAATGCAACTATAGTTGCCTGTGCAGGAATACTTGTTGCAGGTACTATTGTAAGCACCTGTTCGGCTCTTGTTCTTAATGTCAGCAAAAAAAGCGACAGCAAGCAGGAAACCACAACAGAAAGCACATATGAAGAGAAGAAAGAAAATTCAGAAACACAAAAAAATACAGAGGTTAGCAGCATAACACCTTCTGAAAATGAAAAGATTGAAAAGAAAGAGGAGCAAACGGAAGCTCAGACGGAAACAAAAATACCGAATGAAACAGAAGTTTCAAAGAAAACTGAAAAAGTTACAATAAACGGCAGGGATTATATCATTATTACAACCGAACCTGAAACAAAAAAAGATAATAAACTCCATGCATCAGACAAGGATATTATTCCTGCTGTTACTGAAAAAACAGAAAAACCGACTGAAAAGACAACTAAAAAGTCAACTCAAAAATCCACAGAAAAAACAACTAAGAAAATGTTTGAAAAGACTACATCAAAAACAACGGCTAAAATCACAATTAAAACAACATCAAAACCTTTGAAGTCGGATATAGTTACGTCAGAACCTGAAAAGGTTGATACAATTGTTACAACTAAAGTGACAGAAAAAACTGAAACAAAAACTGAAGTGCCAAAAACGTCAGATGCGATGGAAATAGGAACTGTTCCTGCCGAAACAACGGCTGTATATGGTACAACCGTTAACTGCACAAATGAAGAGATTTCACATACAACGGTTAAGGCAACAACAAAAGTTGAAAATACAGCGAATACAGAAAACACGTCAACAGAAACAACGACAGTGGTTTCGCCATGGAACTATACAATTGTGACGTACAACGGTCAGAATTATTATTTTGACGGCAATCAGACTACATATGAAGGCACTCAGTATTATCTTGGACCATATAAAATATATAATCAGAATTTAAGAGATTATATAACAAAAGATACTTATTTCATTGATGACTACAGTGTTGCAGTTGAAATAAATTCAGTTCTATATACCTATTCAAGGTAATTTACCTCCAAAAAAAGAAACAGCACACTTGTGTGCTGTTTCTTTTTAATTAGGAAGCGTCGTGTCGCCGCAGCCAAGTCACTCCACGTTACTAAAAATGTAAGGGTAATTTTATGGTTAAAGCCCCTGCCAGGGGCGATTTTGTTTTATGCGTTTCTACCCCTCAGTCAAGCCTTACGGCTTGCCAGCTCCCCTTTCAGGAGAGCCTTAAAAACATCTTTACAAATTTAATAAAAAATCCCCATTTTAAGCCTCCTCTGAAAGGGGAGGGGGACCGCCGAAGGCGGTGGAGGGGTTTTAAATCTGTCAGCGAAGCTGACACCGCAATTCCTCACTCCTCATTCCTAATTAAAAAAGTTCTCCTCATAAATGAGAAGAACTTTTTTTCAATTATTTTGCTTTTCCAAGGAATGCTGCACCGATTATACCGGCATCATTTCCAAGTTTTGCAATAACTATTTCAGTATTTTTCTTTGAATTTCTTGTGTAGACTTCTTTCTTTACAATTTCTTTCATTGGAAGAAGAAGAGGATCGCCTTCGTTGCATACACCGCCGCCTATGCAAAGAACGTCAGGCTGGAAGATGTTTATTGTGTTTGTAATGCCTGCTGCAAGATATTTGATATACTTGTCTACAACAGCCTTAGCCGCAGGGTCGCCCATTCTCATAGCTTCAAAAGATGTTCTTGCTGAAACTTTGCCTTTTCTGTCAAGTGTTATTTTATGCATAACGCTTGTTTTGTCAGCATCCATTGCTTCCTTTGTCATTCTGATAAGACCTGTTGCTGATGAGAATACTTCAAAACAGCCTTTTCTTCCGCAAGTACACTGAGGGCCGTCAACTTCTATAACAGTATGTCCGATTTCAGCACCGCCGAAGTTTGAACCTGCATAAATTTTGCCGTCAACGATTATACCGCCGCCAACACCTGTTCCAAGTGTGATGCAGACAGCATTTTTAGCACCCTTTGCAGCACCTGCAACATATTCACCATAAGCAGCAGCGTTTGCATCGTTTTCAACGAATGCCTGTTTGCCTGTTGCTTCAGATATGTATTTTACCATTGGAGTATTGTTGAAACCAAGGTTGTTTGAATATTCGATAATACCTGTTTCGCTGTTTGCAATACCCGGTGTGCCGATACCGATCCATTCAATATCGTCCATTGTAAGACCTGCATCTGTTGTTGCTTTAACTGCCATTTTAGCCATATCATCAGCTATTTCTTTTTCAGGTCTTGGGAGATTTGTTTTTGTGCTTGCTTTTGAGATTATTTCGTAGTTTTCGTTAACTACACCTGCAACGATATTTGTACCGCCGAGGTCAATTCCGATATAATATTTCATATCTGCCTCCGTTTTTTATAATTTATTCAAAACCCGATTAACGGGATTTTTTCCTTTTACATCCTTGTGCAAATAATATCAAGTTTTCCCGATATTTTATAAACACCGTTTCCCGCAGGAATGAAAAGAGATGAACCTTTTTTTACTTCAATTTTTTCATTTTCACATTCAATAAAACCTTCACCGTCAATTACAAGAATATGATGGAAAGATGCTGCATCAGCAAAGAAATTAATTGTTCCGCCCTGAATTTCAACCTTTATTACCATAAAATAATCGCACTGGCATAAAATCTTTGCAGGATTTCCAAAATACATTTCAGTGTCATGATCTTCCTGCGGCGGTGCAGGTGAAAGATTTGTAACATCAAGAGCTTTTTGTATGTGAAGAGGTCTTGTGTTGCCGTCTTTGTCTTTTCTGTTGTAGTCATACACTCTGTAGGTAGTGTTTGAATTTTCCTGTATTTCGGCAATTAATATACCTTTTCCTATTGCGTGTATTGTTCCTGACGGAATATAGAAAACATCGCCCTTTTTCACCTGTACATAATTGAGTTTTTCTGTAAGAGTATTGTTTTCTATGCTTTCTTTAAATTCCTCTTTAGTTATTTTTTCATTGAATCCATAGACAAGTTCAGCATCGGGTTCACAGTCGATTATATACCACATTTCTGTTTTGCCCGGTTCGCCCTCGTTTTTAAAAGCATATTCATCACTTGGATGAACCTGAATTGAAAGGTCTTTTTTTGCATCTATGAGTTTTATAAGCACAGGCAGACCGCCGTACTTTTCGCATTTTGTTCCAAGAACTTTAATTCCGTTTGCTTCTATATATTCAGCAAGAGTTTTACCTTTAAAATCTCCGTTTTTAATAATGCTGTTTCCGTCTTTTCGTGCAGATAATTCCCAGCTTTCAGCTATTATTTCCTTATCGGACTCTTTTCCGTATTCTTCACGAAGACGTGTTCCTCCCCAAAGGTAATCTTTGCATTCTCCCTGTAATTCAAGAATCTGCATTTTTTTCTCCCCTCTATAAAATTATTTTTCTTTCAGATTGAATTCTTGAAGAAAATTTTTATAATTTCCATTGTAAACATTAAGGTCTATAAACTGCTGATCGCCGTCATAACCTGAAAGTTTACCCTCATCATCAAACTGCCAGAAAGTCCAGTCGAGATATGGTTCATAGTATGTGTTTCTCATCCAAAGAGTATATTTTTTCCATTCACTTCCCGATGAAAGATATTTAAGATATGCTTTAGGTGTTGTATAAAGTATAGGAGTAACACCATAATAATCTTTCAGTTTAACAAGAAGTGCATCTAATTGCTGCTGGGTGTATAATTTTTCTGAATCATCTTCATTTGTAAGTTCAAAGTCAACAACAGGAGGAAGCACATTTTCAGTTTTTGGTACATTGGAAATAAAATTTTCCGCTTGAGTAAGTCCTTCCGTTCCAAAACTGAAATAATGATATGCACCTGCATATATTCCTGACTCCTGTGAACCCTGCCAGTTTGCGTTGAAGTTTGAATCAACATAATCTGCACCCTCGGTTGCCTTGATAAAAGCAAAGCTTATATTCTGAGCGTGAAGCGTGTTCCAGTCGATATTTCCCTGATACCTTGAAACATCAACTCCACGAACGTCATATTTGTTTGTATCAGGCTTTGTAACCTCGATTTTACCGCTGTATGCAAGGTAAAGTCTGCCTGCTATAAAACCTATATAACAAACTCTTATGAGTAATATTGCTGCAATTATGGCGGCAATTGTGCCGATAACTCTTTTGATTGATAGTTTCTTTTTCTTCATTCAGCGGTTCACTTTTCGATTCTCATTGAAATGTCGAAACATTTAACAGAATGTGTTAAAGCACCAAGAGATATAATGTCAACACCTGTTTCGGCAACCTGTCTGATATTTTCAATTGTTACGTTGCCTGATGCTTCAAGCGGAACTTCTCCGCTTGTGATTTCAACGGCTTCTTTCATCATATCACAAGGCATATTGTCGAGCATTATAATATCTGCACCTGCTGCAAGTGCCTCTTTAAGTTCATCAAGAGTTCTGACTTCAACTTCAATCTTTACCATATGACCTATTTTTTCACGAAGTGCTGAAACAGCCGGTGTTATTCCGCCGTATGCGTCAATATGGTTGTCTTTAAGCATTGCACCATCAGATAAATTATATCTGTGGTTTTTTCCGCCGCCTACTGTAACGGCATATTTCTGGAGTCTGCGGAGTCCCGGAAGAGTTTTTCTTGTGTCGGTGATATGTGCATTTGTGCCTTCAACGAGTTTAACACATTTATTTGTGGCAGTTGCAATACCTGACATATGCTGTAAAATATTAAGGGCTGTTCTTTCGCCTTTAAGAAGAGTTTTTGTGCTTCCATACATTCTTGCGATTATATCGCCTTTTTTAACTTCACTGCCGTCATTTATTAAAATATTAAAATCAACATCATTTCCGACAAGTTCAAAAACACGTTTTGCTATTTCAATGCCGCAAAGTATACCTGTATCTTTTGCTACATAATATGCATCTGAAACTGAATCATCAGGTATAAGATAATCTGTTGTAACATCAACATAGTTTATATCTTCGTCAATTGCTCTTTTAATTATGTCATCAACATAAAACATTGGAAGGTTCATTTTAAATTGTTTCCTTTCAGTTAGTATTCTCTCTGAAGTCCCACCACTTTGCCAAGTATTGAAACATCATCTGAAATTATAGGCTGCATAGAGTCATTTTCAGGCTGTAATCTGAAATGACCGTTTTCTTTATAAAAAGTTTTTACAGTTGCATCTTCGCCGTTTACAAGTGCAACGACCATATCGCCGTTTTCGGCAAAAGAAGTTTTTTTGGCAACTATTATATCTCCGTCAAATATACCGGCGTTTATCATACTTTCACCACGTACTTTAAGTGCAAAAAGTTCGCCGTCATATTTTTTTGAAGAAATAAACGAAATATATCCTGAAATATTTTGTATGGCTGTTATTGGTTCACCTGCTGTAATTATCCCTAAAACAGGAACTTTAACAGAGGCGGCATCATTTTTATATATTCTTTTTAAACTTCTGCCGCCTCTTCCTGTTCTTTCAAGATAACCTTCTGATATAAGAAGATTAATATATTTATGACCTGTTGAAGAAGAGGTGAAATTCATCATATCACAAAGTTCTCTGCAAGTTGGAGGAAAACCGTTTTGTTCAATAAATTCATCGATATTAACTAATGCTTCCTGCATCTTTTCACGTTCTTTAGACATGATTTTTCAGCCTTTCATAATATTTTACGGAGTTTCTCCATTAACGACTTCCTGTAAGATTATTTTTGCACATACAACAGCCGCCATAGATTCAACATAATCTTCAGCAGGAATATAGTTTCCTTCGAGAATTGTTTTTTCAAGTTCTTTTATTTTTTCAAGACCGCTTACAGCTTCGTCAAGATGTTTTTCAACAAAATAGCTTCTTTGTAAAATTCCTCTTACGGCTGTTTTTATGCCTGTCGGGATATGTTTTGCGTCAGGTGAAAAACTAAAATCTGCTTCTTCAAAGTCTTTTGGTGCAGAATCTTTTTTCTTTGCAATGTCAAGTGCCGCCTGTCTTGAGAAAACAAGTGCTTCAAGAAGTGAATTACTTGCAAGACGGTTTCCGCCGTGAACACCTGTGCAGGAACATTCACCGCACGCATACATATTTTTAATTGTTGTTTCAGAATTTTTATCTACCTTTATTCCGCCCATAAGATAATGCTGGCAAGGGAATATAGGTATGCAGTCCTTAGACATATCATATCCTCTTTCAAGGAGATTTTCATAAATCATAGGGAAACGGTGTTTAAGATATTCTTCCCCTTTATATCTTATGTCTATGTAGAAATTATCTGAATTTGTTGCACGGCTTTCTTCCATAATGGCATGAGAAACAACATCTCTTGGTGCAAGTTCAAGACGTTTATCGTATTTCTGCATAAATCTTTCTTTTTTATTGTTAAGCAGATAAGCACCTTCGCCTCTTACAGATTCCGAAACAAGGAAACATTCTCTTGTTTTATGGTCATTAAATGCAGTAGGGTGGAACTGTATCCAGCTTAAATGAGAAATTTCAGCACCTATATTATGTGCAAATGCAATTCCGTCGCCTGTTGCAATGGATGAGTTTGTTGTAAATGCATATATTCTGCCAATACCGCCCGTTGCAAGAATGAGATAATGACAGTGATAAGCTGTATAAACGTCATTTCTGACAACATTTATTGAAAAACCTGTTGATGTCTTTTTAAGTCCGCACATAACAGAATTATCTTTTATTGTAACATTTGGAAGAGTCTGAACTTTTGCAAGAAGTTTTTTTACAATTTCAGCACCTGTTGCATCAGCGTGGTGGAAAATTCTTCTTCTTGAATGTCCGCCTTCAAGAGTTCTGTCGAGTTCGCCTGTTTCATTTCTGTCGAAATCAACACCTACTTTTATGAGGGTGTCTATTTCGTGTGCAGCCTGTTTAACAAGGATGTCGACTGTTTCAGGGTTGTTTTTCTGTTTACCTGCTATGAAAGTATCTTCTTTGTGTTTTTCGGTTGTATCGTCATCTACAGGCTTATAGACACCTGCAATGCCGCCCTGTGCAAGTGAAGAATTACAAAGAGTAAGTTCTTTTTTTGAAAGCACAAGAACTTTCATATCTGATGGCAAATTCATTGCACCGTAAAGACCTGCACTGCCGCTTCCGACCACAATTACATCATACTTATTTGCCATAATAGTACCTTCTTTCATCATCAGCAGCTTTATTTTTATAATGCCGCCTTAATTTTAAATTACAAATGCTATTATATCACAAAATTTTCTCTTTTTCAATACTTTACATATTATTTACAATAAAAATTTATTTTAATAACTCCAAATTATTAATGAGGAGTGAGGAATTAGGAATTAGGAATGAGGAATTAAAGTGTCGCCTGCGGCGACGAATTTTATAAATTCTTCTTCTATTCAACTTTTACAACAGGCGGAATGGTATTCCGTTTACTGAAAACACAACCGCAATAATTTTGTCTGTATAGATTATATTGATGTGATAATTCTATTGAACGAATATAACCGCCCTTTTTCTTGAAATCTGAAAACAAATAAGGTATACCGTATTTTTCAGATGACTGTTTTCCGCATTCATTTAAAAATTGAGAATCTTTCATCGGACTTATTGAAAGAGTTGTTGTAAAATAGTCAGCATTATATAAAACGGCTTTTTCTGCTGCATTTTCTATTCTGTGAGAAAGGCAAATCCTGCATCTTTCGCCTCTTTCGGGGTCTTTTTCGTGGCCTTTTACAAGTTTGTAAAAATCATTTTCATTATATTCGGCAGATGCAAAAGATATTTTGTTTTTATGCGGTAATTCTTTTACAAGTCTTTCAAGTTCTTCAAGCCTGAATTTATATTCCGATTCAGGACTTATATTCGGGTTGTAGTAATAGAGTATTATATTAAAATAATTTGAAAGATATTCCAGAACATAACTCGAACAAGGTGCACAACAGCTGTGAAGAAAAAGCAGGGGAGTTTTTCCCGATTCGGTTATTTTTTTAAGTTCCTTATTAAGTACAAGCTGATAATTTATTTTCTGAACCATTTTTATTTGTCCTCAAGACCTTTAAGTGCATTAATTTCAGATTTATCCACTTTTATATAACCGTCTTTTAAAAGTTTTACGTCATTTTTATTTACTGTAACAGGAACGTCTGAACCATCAGGCATAATGCGAAGATTTCCCGAAAGAATATTTACTTCAATAACTTTGCCTTTACCCGATTCAGTCTGAACAATAGCACCTACTTTAGGTGTTATTTTAAGAAGTTCATCATAAACATTTTGTTCATATTTAAGACAGCACATAAGTCTGCCGCAAGCACCTGAAATTTTTCCCGGATTAAGTGAAAGTCCCTGCTCCTTTGCCATTTTAAT
>JALEJO010000128.1 GCA_022769365.1 Oscillospiraceae bacterium
TATTGGATTTATTATACTTATGATTGCAGTGATAAGAAGTAAGTAATGAAAAGAAAGGAAAAATATAATGTTTTGTAAAAATTGCGGAAAAGAAATACAGGATGGAACTAAGTTTTGCGAATTTTGCGGCGCTGGACAGGAAAATGTTCAGCCGATAGAACAAAGTTCAACTGCGGCGGTAACTAAAAAGAAAAGCAAAAAGAAGATTTTTATCATAATCGGAGTAATTCTGGCGATAATTATAATCTGGGCGGCCTGCGGAAATAAGTCATCAAAAAAGGAAAATAATCAGATTGAAATGACAACAGAAATGTCAAAGTATACAAAAACAAATTCTTATGGAATTTCATGCAATGGAAATAGCGACCTTGCAATAGAAGCTGCTAATGTTTTTGCCAATAAATATGGTGGTTCAGGCCATGACTGGACTTTAACCAGTGTAGACGCATCTGTGACAGGTATGGAAGGAACATACAGATATCAATATAATTGGGCAGGAAAAAGCTACACTGCCACCACATCCTTTGAAATTACAGATTATGGCTCTTACAGAAATTACAAATGGAGCGGTGATTATATAGATTTATTCTATGGAAATTGATATAAAATTAGTTGCAAAAATCCTCTAAAAACATCATAATCAAAATTTGGCACATCAAAGCTATAAATTTACATAGCTTTAATGTGCCAAAAATTTTTAACCCTCCTTTTTCATTTGACTTTTTTAAACCATTGTGATATAATTTATAAAGAGTTAAAAACGAAGGGAAGTTTTCAGATTGTATAATCCAAAATCAAAAATTGCAGATGATTTTATAAACCATGATGAAATTCTCGAAACATTGAAATATGCTGATGAGAACAAAGATAATATCGAACTTATAAATAAAATTCTTGATAAGGCAGAACCTTATTCAAATGAAAAAGGAATTTTCTGCCGAGGTCTTACGCATCGAGAAGCAAGCGTTCTTCTTGCCTGTGAAGATGAAAATATTTTGAAAAGAATATATAGTCTTGCTGAAAAGATAAAAGAAGCATTTTACGGAAACAGAATTGTTCTTTTTGCACCTCTTTATCTTTCAAATTATTGTGTAAATGGTTGTGTATACTGTCCTTACCACAAGAAAAACGGACATATTCCAAGAGTTAAACTCACTCAGGAAGAAATAGCGGCGGAAGTTTCCGCTTTGCAGGATATGGGACACAAACGACTTGCAATTGAAGCAGGTGAAGACCCCGTAAACAATCCTATTGAATATATTCTTGAATGTATTAAAACAATCTACTCAGTAAAGCATAAAAATGGTTCAATACGAAGAGTAAACGTCAATATTGCGGCTACAACTGTTGAAAATTACAGAAAACTGCATGAGGCAGGAATAGGAACATATATTCTTTTTCAAGAAACATACAACAAAGAATCCTATTTAAAACTTCACCCAACAGGTCCAAAACATAATTATAATTACCATACAGAAGCTATGGACAGAGCTATGGAAGGCGGTATTGATGACGTCGGACTTGGTGTTTTATTCGGACTTGAAATGTATCGATACGAATTTGCCGGACTTCTTATGCACGCAGAACATCTTGAAGCTGTTTACGGTGTTGGGCCGCATACAATTTCCGTTCCAAGAATAAGACGTGCGGACGATATTGACCCTGACACATTTGATAACGGAATATCAGATGAAACTTTTGCTAAAATATGTGCATTAATAAGAATTTCCGTTCCGTACACAGGTATGATTGTTTCAACACGTGAATCACAGAACGTAAGAGAAAAAGTTATCGGTCTTGGAGTTTCACAGATTTCAGGCGGTTCACGTACTTCTGTCGGCGGTTACACGGAAGAAATACGACCTGAAGACACAACTCAGTTTGATGTTTCAGACACTCGTTCTCTTGACGATGTTGTCAGATGGCTTATGAAAATGGGCTATATTCCTTCATTCTGTACAGCTTGTTATCGTGAAGGAAGAACAGGCGACAGATTTATGTCACTTTGCAAATCGGGACAAATTTCAAACTGCTGTCACCCGAACGCACTTATGACTTTAAAAGAATACCTTGTTGATTATGCATCTGATGAAACAAAAAAAGTCGGTGAAGAACTTATTCAAAAAGAACTTAAAAATATCCCTAATGAAAAAGTGAAAAAAATCTGCCTTAATAATCTTGAAAATATAGAGAATGGCAAACGTGATTTCAGATTTTAATATACAAATATGGATTATTTAAATAGTAACTATGATTTTGAAATAACAGACAGCATTCTTGATTATTACAACGGAAAAGATGAAGATGTTGCTGTTCCTGATTTTGTAAATATCATATCTGACTACACATTTTGTGATAATAAACATATAAAAAATGTTTTTATTCCCGATTCTGTTACTGAAATTTATGAAGATGCTTTCAGCGGATGTGTTAATCTTGAAAAAATTGAACTTTCAAAGTCAATAAAAAGGATTGACAAAAGAACATTCCTTAATTGTAAAAAATTAAAGGAAATTATTATCCCTGATTCGGTTATTTCAATAGAAAAATCCGCATTCAGAGGCTGCAAAAAACTTGAAAAAATAATCTTTCCAAAATCTTTAAAAAGAATAGAAGAAAGTGCTTTTGAAGGTTGCACAAAACTTTCTGAAATAGTAATTCCCGATTCAGTTGAATACATAGGCGAAAGTGCCTTTTATGACTGCATTCATCTTAAAAATGTTGCTCTTCCCTGTCTTGATGAAAAAATAATATGTGATGCTTTTTACAGTACTCCATGGTTTGAAAAAAGTCATAATCAAAACGGATTTATAATATCAGACGGAAAACTTATTGAATACAAAGGAAAAAGTAAAAATATAACTATTCCGAATAATGTTAAAATAATAGGACAAATGGCTTTTTATGACAGTTGTTACATTGAAAGTATAGTTATTCCCGATACGGTAAAAAAGATTGAAAAATTTGCATTTGAGGGCTGTTATTTTCTGGAAAATGTTGTAATTTCTCCATCAACAGAAGTAGAAAACAACGCTTTTGATGACACTCTTTTTTACAGAAACAGGTCAGAAGATTTAGTTATCAAAAATAATACAGTCATTGACTGCAAAGAAAATGCTGCAAATATAACTATCCCAAACTATGCAACAAAAATAGGTTCGGAAGCATTTTTTGAATGTCTGAATCTTAAAAATATAACTATTCCAAATTCAGTTAAAAGCATTGGAAACAGGGCATTTCTTGACTGCATTAAACTTGAAAAAATCGTAATTCCTGATTCTGTTGAATATATAGGAAACAATGCTTTTGAAAACTGTGAAACGCTTACAGAAATAATTCTCTCAAATTCACTTAAAAAAATAGGATATAGTGCGTTTGCCTCTTGTATAAAACTTAAAAGCATAAAAATTCCTGATACAGTTACAACTATAGGAAACAATGCATTTGAATTTTGTGATAATCTTGAAAAAATTAATATTCCTGAATCAGTTAAAAATATTGGAAATTATGCATTTGAAGGGTGTTATAACCTCATAGTCGAAATTCCTGAAACTTTAAAAAACTTGCTTGATGATGAACTTTTTGAAGATGTTAAAAAAGTAAAAATAATTAAAAATAAACCTTCCCAAAAATAATTCGGGAAGGCATTTTTTTACTGTTTGTAATAGGTAAGAAAATCAGCGAGATTTTTTGTTGCCTCATCAAGAATTTCAATTCTTGGAAGATATACAACACGGAAATGATCAGGTTTTTCCCAGTTAAATCCGCCACCGTGAATAATAAGAATTTTCTTTTCTCTTAAAAGATCAAGTGCAAATTTTTCATCGTTTGTTATATTGAACTTTTCTGTGTCGATTTTCGGGAAAATATAGAAAGCAGCTTTAGGTTTAACCGCCGTTATTCCCGGAATATCGTTGAGGGCTTTATATATAAATTCTCTCTGTTCGTAAATTCTTCCGCCCGGAACAATATATCCGTTTACACTTTGATGTCCGCCGAGTGCAGTCTGAACAATTGACTGTGCCGGAACATTTGAACAAAGACGCATATTTGAAAGCATATTCAAACCGTCGATATAATCCTTTGCACAACTTTTATTGCCGCTGAGAACCATCCAGCCTATTCTGTAACCTGCTATCATATGTGACTTTGAAAGTCCACTGAAAGTCACACAGAAAAGGTCAGGAGCAAGAGATGCAATTGAAACGTGTTCTTCCCCATCCATAACAAGTCTGTCGTATATTTCATCAGAGAAAATCATAATCTGATGTTCTCTTGCAACATCAACTATTTCCTGAAGAACTTCACGAGGATACAAAGCACCTGTCGGATTATTCGGGTTTATTATTACAATTGCCTTTGTTCTGTCTGAAATTTTGCTCTTTATATCATCAATATCAGGATACCACTCTGCCTGTTCATCGCATATATAGTGAACAGCCTTGCCGCCTGCAAGAGTAACGCAGGCAGTCCACAAAGGATAATCAGGTGAAGGAACAAGAACTTCATCTCCATTATCAAGAAGAGCCGACATAGAAAGGTTTATAAGTTCACTTACACCGTTTCCTGTGTATATATCTTCAATTGTTACATTTGGAATATGTTTATTCTGGGCATACTGCATAATGGCTTTTCTTGCTGAAAAAAGTCCTTTTGACGTGGAATATCCTTCACATTCAGTAAGCTGTGAACGCATATCATAAATAACTTCATCAGGTGTGCGGAATCCGAATGGTGCAGGGTTGCCTATATTAAGTTTAAGAACCTGAGTTCCGTCAGCTTCCATTCTGGCAGCTTCATCAACAACAGGGCCACGCACATCATAAAGTACATTATCAAGTTTTGAAGATTTATTAAATGTTCTCATAGTATTATCTCCTGATTCAATTTTTTTATTTAAAAGTTCAATTTTATTATCTTCCAAATCACCTTTAAGCCATTCGGAATTTACATCAAGAACAGATGCAAGAAATTGGAGAATATTTTCACGAGGAAGTGTTTTTCCATTTACATACTGACTTATATGACTTTTCCCGATTTTTAAGCCGTTTTTTTCGGCTAATCGAATAATATCAACCTGTTTAAGTCCTTTTTCTTTCATTGCAGTATTAAGTCTTTTTGAAAATTCACTGTTGCTCATATACATTCCTCCGCCATTTAAATTGAACTTGGTTCAAAATACAATTATATTATACTACTTGATTTAAAGATATGCAAGTATAAAATTGAACTTTAACATAAAATTAACAATTAAAATTGCTTTACAGATTTTAAAATTGAACTTTTTCAGAAATTTTACAAAACATATAGGAAAACTATTGCATTTAAAATTAAAAAGTGGTATAATAGATTTGTAGTTAGAACATTCTAACTAAGAAAAGATTTTATAACGGAGGAAGTTATATGTTAAAAATAATAATAAACATAGACGGAATGATGTGCGGTATGTGCGAATCGCATATGAATGATATGTTCAGACAAAAATTCAATGTAAAAAAAGTTACATCTTCTCACAGCAAAGGAATATCTGTTGTAATAACAGAAAACGATATATCAGATGAAGAACTTAAAAAAGCAATATCTGAAACAGGCTATACATTCATTTCAGCTACAAGAGAACCTTACGAAAAAAAAGGATTTTTCTCAAGATTTAAAAAGTAAAGCAAAAATCCGAAAATATCTTTAAATACACGTGGCAACTCTGAAAAAATATCAGTGTTGCCACTTTTTCATATTTATGATAATTTGATAAAAATTATTAAAATCTATTGCATTCAAAGTAAAAGAGTGTTATAATTAAGTGTGTAAATTTAAATTATGAAAGACAGAACTAAATGATTTAAGTGACTTTAATTTGTGCAAAAAACGGAGATATGCAAAATGAAAAAAGACACATCAGTTATAATAGTATGTGCAGGTAATTCAACACGAATGGGCGGAGTAAATAAGATACTTTTGCCTCTTGGAAATTCCTGCGTTATTGGTCACACAATGAAAGCTTTTGAAAATTCCGAAAGCGTTGCTGAAATAATAATTGTTGCACGTGAATGTGACCATGATAAAATAAAAGAAGTTGCAAAAAAAGAAAATATAACAAAATTTGCAGGCATAACAGTCGGTGGAAAAGTACGTCAGGAAAGCGTTAAAAACGGATTAAAATTAATATCGAAAGATACCGATATAATAGCTGTTCATGACGGTGCAAGACCACTTGTCAGTCCTGAAAATATTGAAAAAACAATAAAAGATGCAAGGGTTTTCGGCGGTTCAACTCTTGGTGTGAGAGTAAAAGACACCATAAAGGTAGTTGAAGATGACCTCATTGTTGATACGCCATACAGACCTTCCCTCTTTATATGTCAGACACCGCAGGTGTTCAAAAGAAAAATCTATTTTGATGCAGTGGCTTTTGCTTCTGAACATAATATTGAAAATCTGACAGATGATTGTCAGCTTGCCGAAGCAATAGGACAAAAAATATTTATGACAGAGGGAGATTATAAAAATATAAAAATAACAACTCCTGAAGATATAAAAATTGCGGAGGTACTTTTAAATGATTAGAATAGGTCATGGTTATGACGTTCATCGCCTTGCTGAAAACAGAAAACTTATAATAGGCGGAATTGAAATTCCACACGACAAAGGACTTGACGGTCATTCAGATGCTGATGTGCTTGTTCATGCAATTATGGATTCAATGCTTGGTGCGTTGGCACTTGGCGATATTGGAAAGCATTTTCCTGATAATGACCCGGAATATAAAGGTGCTGACAGTATAAAATTGCTTGAAAAAGTAAATGAAATAATAAATAAAGAAGGTTTCTATGTCGTAAATATTGATTCAACAATACTTGCACAAGCACCGAAACTTGCACCTTATATAAATGATATGAGAAAAAAAATTGCCGATACACTTAAAACAGATATATCAAATGTAAGTGTTAAAGCAACAACAGAAGAAAAACTTGGATTTACAGGTGAAAAGCTTGGCATAGCAGCACACAGCGTATGCCTTCTTGAAAAAAATAATTAGCAAACTTTAATAAAAAAGCATATTATATATTATCCATAAAAAAGAGGTGATATATAATGGGCTGTAAATTTGATATGTTATCATATACTCACGCTTATAAAGCTGTTGAGTGTTTAAAAAAAGCAGGTTTTTCTGCGTCTGTCGAAAGAATAAAAGGAATAAAAAACGGTGGCTGCGGTTTCAGAATTTCTGTATCAGGTTCATGCGAAAAAGCGGTAGAAATATGCAGAAAAAATGGAATTGAACCCGAAAAAATATATTTCGGTGATGTCACATGATAGTCAATTTCGATAATGCAGCGACTACATTTCCAAAGCCTAAACAGGTTATTGAAACAGTTAATAAAGCTGTGACGGAATATGGCGGCAATGCCGGAAGAGGCGGGCATCATCTTTCTTCAAAAACATCTGAAGCAGTTTTTACCGCAAGACGTATAGCAGCCGAATTTTTTGGAGCAAAAACAGAAAATACCATTTTTACTTCAAGCTGCACGCATTCGCTTAATATGGCAATACTTGGAATACTGAAAAAGGGTGACCATGCGGTAATAAGCAGTATGGAGCATAATTCCGTAACAAGACCAATAACTGCACTTACTGAAAAAGGTATAATTACGTGCAGTGTTGCAAAAGTTGAAGAGTCTGATGAAAAAACTTTAGAGAATTTCAAATCAGCAATAAAAAGCAACACAAAAGCCGTTATAATGTCAGCGGCAAGCAATGTTACAGGAAGGATACTCCCCTTTAAAAAAGTTGCGGAATTTTGCAAAAAGAGAAATATCTGTTTTATACTTGATGCAGCACAGGCAGCCGGAATACTTCCTGTAAAACTTGAAAACGGCATTTCTATAATCTGTACAGCAGGTCATAAAGGTATATACGGAATCAGCGGAACAGGAATACTTGTTACAGATGCTGTTCATATAATTGAACCTTTAATGTATGGCGGAACAGGAAGCCGTTCATCTCAACTTATTCAACCTGATTTTCTGCCTGACCGACTTGAAAGCGGAACAGCTAACATTGCAGGAATTTTATCTATGAAATCGGGTATACAGTTTCTTAATAAAAAAGGAATTGAAAATATCTATAGACACGAAAAAAGAATGTGCGATATTTTTATTGAAAAGCTCTCTAAAAACAGCAATATAGAAATTTACCGAGATGAAAATTGCGGTTACGTTCCGATAGTTGCTTTTAATATAAAAAATATTCCATCAGAAGAAACGGCTGAAAGACTTGATAAATATGGTTTTTGTTTAAGGGCAGGATTGCACTGTGCACCTCTTGCACATAAAACAATCAATACTGAAAATGGTGCTGTGAGATTTTCACCATCTGTTTTCAGCAAAGAAAAAGATGTAGTTTTGCTTTGCAGCAAAATTTTGGATATAACCAAAGAAAACAATACTATATAGAGAAGAATAAAATAAAGGATGTGATGAAAATGACATTTGAAATGTTCAGAGATACAGTATACAGCATACTAAAAACGATAAAACCTATAGATTTTCTTGATGTTGCAATATTGTCATATATTATATATGTTCTGATAAAATTTATCAAAGAAACACGTGCAGGTCAGATTATAAAAGGTGTAACGCTTTTTGTATGCGTATACTTTTTTGCAACTATAATAAAACTCAAAGTGCTGAAATATATAATTTCTCAAACGCTGAATATAGGAATTATTGCAATTATAATTCTGTTTCAGCCTGAAATCAGAAGAGCATTTGAAAAAGTCGGACATGCCAAACTTACAACACTTGTACCTGGAATTTCATCTTCCGAAAATGAATTTGAAGTTACATGGAACAACACAATAAAATCTGTGTGCGATTCTTGCAGAGAACTTTCAGCAACAAAAACAGGTGCTTTGATAGTTATCGAACAAAAAACAAAACTTGGCGAACAAATTGAAAATGGTACAATTATAAATGCAACACCAAGTAAAGAACTTCTTGGAAATATATTCTATCCGAAAACACCTTTGCATGACGGTGCGGCAATAATAAGAGAAGGACAGATAATTGCGGCTGCCTGTTTCCTGCCAAAGCCTGCAAAAGAAGAACTTATAAATAAAAAATTAGGTTCAAGACACAGAGCGGCAATAGGTATGAGTGAAAATTCAGATGCAATTATAATAGTTGTTTCAGAAGAAACAGGTCAGATTTCAGTTGCCGAAAACGGCATTTTAATAAGAGATTTTACACCTGAATCTTTAAGAGAATTTTTACATAGAAAACTTATTGAACTCCCTGCAAAGCAGAATATGATGCAGAAAATTGCAGACAAAAAAGAAAAGAAAAAAGGTTCTTTCAGATTAAGAAGAAACAAAAGAAAAAATAAAGGAGATGATAAGTAATGAAAACATTGAATATCCCTCCTGAAGTGAAGAAAAAATTTTCATCTATATTCGGAAGCAAACCTGCACTTATCATTTATTCGATAATTCTTGGTGCAAGTCTGTGGCTTTTAATATCTCTGAAAAAATATCCGAATACAGTAAAAACAATAAGGAATATTCCTGTAACAGTAAAGTTACCTGATTCATCTGCTGACTCCGAAAGTGAATTTCAGCTTCAGGAGCAGTCAGTCAATACGGTTGATATAAAAATTGAAGCAAACAGAAGTGTTATAGGAAACCTTACAGCAAGTGATTTTGAAGCAACAGTCGACGCAAGTTCAATGAGTGAGCCTGGTACACAGGTATTTACAATAAATATTAAATGTCTGCAAAAGATAGAATATGTCGTTGACTCAATATCAGAAGAAACTAATTCAGTAACAATTGATAAAACAGAATCAAAAGACATTAATGTTGTTGTTGATGCACCTGGAATACAAGTTGCAGAAGGCTGCATTCTTGACAGCGAAACAGGCACTTGCACACCTGACACAATAACAATAACAGGTCCATCTCAGTTACTTCATAAGATAGATCACGCTTCAGTTTATGTTGAAGCAAAAAAAGATATTGATACTTCCTACACAACCTATAGTAATCTGCTTAAATATTATGATGAAAATGGTGCGGAAGTAGAAAGTGATAATTTAAAACCGAGTGTGACCGAATTTATAGTTTCATTCAACGTTCTGAATAAAAAAGACCTTGACTTAACATATCAGATAAAAAATCAACCGTCTGATTTTGATGAAGAATGGTTCAGAAGCAAAATATCTCTTTCTCCTGACAAAATTCAGATTGCAGCAAATGGTTCGTCTCTTGATGACCTTAAAACCTGGGATTTTGGCACAATATCACTTAATGACGTCGGACTTGATTTTTCAAAGAGTCTTTCAGTTGATATTCCGTCTGAATACAGAAATATATCTGATATAAATTCTGTAACTTTAACGCTTGATAATTCAGACCTTGCCGAAAAAGAAATAACAATTGACGACATAAAAGTAACAAATCAGCCTGTTGGATACACAGATTTTAAGGTAAACACTGATTCTTTAACAGTTACTTTGATCGGCGATAAAGACCAGATTGACAAGATAACAAAAGCTGACATTATCGCAAATATAAATCTTGTTGGTTACAAAGTACAAAGCTACGACTTCACATACGATGTATCAATTTCATTCAGCAAATTCAACAAAGTATGGGCAGTAGGCAGTTACAAGGCAAATGTTTCATGTAAGCAGGAATCTGACACAGAAAATAATTAATACAATAATAATCCGACTGATATTAGTTTTTTGTTAATATTAGTCGGATTTTATTAACTTTTAGAAATTTACGTCTGTAGCCAAGTGGTTATTATTATCATAAGTTTATCTAATTGACAAAAAATATAAGGTAATATTGCACAAAAACTGTGGAGAAAAATTGTTACGTAAAAATGCCAAAAATAATAGTTTGTTAACATATTCCGTTTTGAAATATGATATAATTTACTCAGCATTGAAATTAGATGCAACGAAATTAAGTTATGCTAACCTTATATAATTTTAAGATGAGAAAGGATGAATTTATAATGAGTAGAAAAGTAAGCAGCAGAGTTAAAGCTGCAGTTGTATGTGCGGCTATGTTATCAACTGCAATTGCAACACCAACACTTGTTACAAATATAGTAACACCAAGTACAATGTCAGCTCAGGCAGCTGCATTAAAGACAATGAAAGCAGATGATGTTTATACAACATACATTGGCGATCTTGTAAAGAAAGATGCTAAAACAATTTCATTCACAATAACACCAAACTACACAGGTAACTTCTCATATGGTCTTGGAATAGGAATATCAGAACCTCCTTATTGGCAGGAATATGATTCAAAGAAAGGATTTACTGATTCAAAGGATAGTAAAGGCAATGAAATAAGTATAAACTCTTCACAGGTTGCAGTTAAAAAAGGTGAACCTGTAACTATTACTTTTGATGTTTCAAAACTCAGCCTCAGATATGAAGCCGATGAATGGAATAAGACATCAAGCGAAATCCAGTTCAGAGCGTATTACACAGGTGAAGGTTCATCAGATTCAGTTGAACTTACAAGCGTTAAGGCAAACGACACTTCAGCACCTGTAACACCAACAAATCCATCTGAACCTGAAACAGAAGAAGAAACAAAAGCTCCTTCAAAACCTGCCGGAAAAGATGAAACAGTTGATGCAAATGTAACAATCGATGATGTTACAGATTCTGATCCAAAGACAAATGTTTTCACAGGTTACATCACTGATTATGCTACATCAGGAATTAAGACTATAACATTTAACCTTGAATCTGAAACAGTTCTCAACAACTTCACATTTGGTTTTGGTATAAATACAGCAACTGATCCATACTGGTATGAATATAGTGCAGATGGCAAATGGGTTGATACTAAAGGCGGAACAGTATCAGCAGTTTCTTCAAAGAGAATTCCTACAACAAAGGAATTTTCAGTAACAATCGATGTAAGTTCACTTGATTTGAAGTACATTGATGATGCCTATGGCAGAGCAAAGTTTGAATTCAGAAACTACTATTCAGCAGGCGAAAAAGTAACAGTAAAGAGCGTTACAATAAACACTTCAAAGAATACTGATGCCGGTGAACCTGAACCAAACGACAATGGATCAGGTTATCCTGAAGTTGTTAATAAGAGTGAAGTAACTTATGATGAAGCAAATCACAAGGCTGTATTGAAGAATACAATAACAAGAAAAATCAGCGGTGAAAGCATAAAAGATGCTGCTGCACTTGGAAACTCAACTCTTACACCTGGTTATGATGAAGAATCTTACCTTGATGATACAGGTCTTTCAACATATAAAGACGGCGATCCTATAAACAGCATTAAATTCAGTATGGGTGCTTTCGGTGTATCAGAAGGACGTTTAGCAGGTAAGGCAACAATAGATTCAATTTCAGTTACACTTTCTTCTGATGTCGATGTTGCCAGACTTATGTATGGTGGCGGTATCAGCGTTCAGAATGGTTCAGTAGCTGATACAGAATATCCAAAGCAGATTGCAGGATTACCTAAGAAAGAAAATGCAGGATATTGGTACAACGACTGCGGTCCTTCAGAACTTGACGCTTTCAATGAAATGCTTGAAATATATAAGCAGAAAGCAACTCCTGACCAGTTAGTTGATGTTATAACTCCAAAGCAGGGTTATGATATAACAGATGAATCAGTACTCGGAAAATACTTCACAGTAACATGGGATGTTCCTGATGAAGTTAAGCCTTATATTACAGCAACAGGCGATATTTCATTCCAGTATTGGTATGGTGAAAAAGCAGTTGAAAATGATGGCGATGATGCAACTCTTGGTACTTTAAATGTTGAGGAAGCATATCTCACATATACAGAAGAAACAACTATCCCATATACAGGAAAAACAGAAACAAAAGTTAACAAGAAAGTTGCAAATGATGATAAGTATGAAGTTAAGTATTCAGATCTTGGAATAAAGTCTTATCAGAATGTTTATGCTGTAATTCTTAATGTAAATACAAAGGCTGATAACCAGATGGTATTTGACTACAGCACATCAACAACAACTGCTGATAACTATTACATTACAAGTTCAGCTTATTCAAACTACTGCATTCCTAAGGCAGACGGAACTTTCGATATGATGTGGATTATGCCTTCAAATATTGCAAGTTATCAGGAAGGTGTCAGCGATTATAACTATGTAGACTCTGATGGTTCATTAACATTCTATAACTTCTATACAGCAGACCATTCAGCAACACCTGTAAAGAGTGATGTAACAATTAATGACATTACTGTTCTCTACAGAGATGGTTTAAGTCTTAGTGATTCAGAAATTGAACTTGAAGTTGGCGAATCAAAGACAGTAACAGCAACACTTGATGGTGTTACTTATAAATCTGCAAATGAATCTGTTGCATCAGTAAAGAGCGACGGAACAATAACAGGTCTCAAGAAGGGCGTTACAACAGTAACAGTAGTTGCACCTGATGGTCAGTCAGCAACAGTTAAGGTAACAGTTAAGGAAGCTGCTACAGAACCAACAACGACAACTACTACAACTACAACAACGACTACTACAACTAAAGCCGTAACAACAACTACTAAAGCTGCAACAACAACTACTAAGGCAGTAACTACTGCTAAGGTAACAACAACTGTTGCAGAGCCAACAGAAACTTTTAAAGACATTCTCTGGGGCGATGTAAATGTTGATGATGA
>JALEJO010000137.1 GCA_022769365.1 Oscillospiraceae bacterium
CGCATATTCAGGTGAATGACATTGTATTGATTCAGGTGCTTCTCAAAATCTGTATGTGTTGCAATTTTCAGTCCTTGAAATAATTCTCTGGAATCGCAGCCTCGGCTGTAATAAGCCGTCAGCATATTTGCTGTCATCGACTTTCCAAATCGACGTGGACGGTTAACACAGATGTATTTTTGTTCACCAAACAAGACAGAATTGGTGTATTGAATTAGCTCCGTCTTATCTACATAAATTTGAGAGTGTTTAACAGCATTATAAAAATCTGTATGATTCGGATTCAAGTAAATTCCCATTCTATGCCTCCCTGCTACGTTTTAAAACAATTTCAATTATATAATCGCTAAAAATCCGTTAGCAAAGCTCATTGCCATTGCAAATTGTTTTTCGATATTATCCTTGTCAAATTTCACTTTAACCATATTCCCCTTAACACTGATAACAACACCTTCCCCAAAGGATTTATGCTTTACTCTAACGCCTTTTTTTATTTTTTCCAAATCAAATTTTATATCTTTTTTCTGAGCAATCGGCTTAGGTTTCGGTGGTTCTTGCTGAATTTGCCAAGGATTGTACCCTGTTGAAACAGTTCTTTCTGTAAATTGTTTTGGTTTAGGTGAAACTGAAACAGGTTTCGGATTTATAACAGGAATATCATCTGCTTTTCTTGGCGGTGCAATCATTGATTTTTCTGCTAAACCTGACATCGCAAGATATTCTTCTTTTGTAATACTTGTTGAGAACAAACCAATATGTTCATCATCTGCGTGCATATCAATGCCGATATATCCAAGGCTTGAATCTTCATATCGCTTAAATTTATAAACAGCATCGTTCATCAATGCTTCATTAAACACATTCAGACTTACAAGAAGTCCAAAATCTTTTACTGTAAGACCCGTAACTCTGTTGAATAAATTTGGTTCTATTAATTCAACAACATCTTTAAGTGACATTTCTCTGTAATCTGACAGGTACATAAATACAGGTATTCTCGTTGCAAATTTGATAAGCTTTTCCTGTATTTTCTTACGCATTGATTTTGTTTGCTTTTCGTCTTCTGAAATTTCTTTCTTTTCTTTGGCAGTTTTTTCTTTACTTTCTTTTTTTGCCTTTTTAACAGCATCGGATTTATTTATAATAGTTTCTATATCGCTATTTAAAGAACGGAAACCTTCTATCTTCATTAATGCGTCCATTGCTTCTTTGTTATTAAGAAGTCTTGTTAATGTTTCATTATCAACATTAACAAGCAATGCGGATTCCCAACGCTTTGCAAGAAGTGTTGCTGAAGTTCCTGCCATTGCCATATCGAGAATTGCTCCTGCATCTACTTTCTGCATTGCACTGCCGTCATATGCAAGAACAGGAAGAAAATGAATGAAATCTCCTACTTTCTTTTCAGGATTATTTTCACCGTAATTAAGTTTGCATGAATAATCTGAGATCTGTTTCAAGGCTCTGTTTAATGCAAAATCAAATACATAACATTCTTTTTTTATTATTTCAGTTTTACCATTATCATCTTTAATTGTCCAGGGAGATTGAACTCTGAATGCGGTCTGGAAATAACTTTCAGGCGATTTTAAATTACGAAGCATAAATACACCCGTCCAAGGCTTCACAGTAACGCCTGTTGTGAGTTTTCCACATGATAGAGTTATTGTCTTGCTTTCAAGAGGATTCGCCATAGCACGTTGTACGGGTTCCAGTGCTGCTGCACCATTTCCTGCTTCTGTTCCTGCACATACTATAACTTTATAATCATGATAGAAAACATTTTGTTTTTCTGCAAGAAGATTTGCCATAGCCTGACAGCTTGCCACATTAGGCAAATACCAAAATGTATGCTGTAAAACATTTAAAAGTCTTGTGTCACTATAAGGCATTGGCGGTTTTTGTGCACCGAGTTTCAATTCGTCAATACTTGTTTCCTGAAATGCACCACGTATAAGGTCAAGCCATTTTTGAACGTAATCTTTATATTTAAATTCTGCCTCTTTTCCTTTGCCTTTTGCAGAGAAAAATAAATTCAAATCGAACTCATCAAACTCGCCTTGTTTTGCAATTTTTGTAATTGATTCAGGCATTTTATATGTAAGCATTATCATTTTAGGAAGAGATGCATATGGATTATTTTCTCCCTGCCATGCTGCTTTTGCTTTTTGTTCATCTGAATAAGTCCAGTTATAAATCTGATCTTCTATAAATTCACCGCTGTTAATTGCCCTGAAAGGTGTACCTGAAAGATATAAATAATATCTTGTTGTAATTGGAAGCCATGATTCATCAAGCATATTTTCTGATGCTGTTGAATTTTCTGCTTCTTCGTCCATTTCTTCAAAAAGATGTTTTGCATTATCACGCCATGCACCAAAATGATATTCATCAAATATAACAATATCCCAGTTTGTTGTGTGAACCCATTCATTTTTTGCCTTAATACCGCCATTTGAATTTTCACCCAAAAAATCCTGAAATGAACCAAAACAAACTATCGGTCTGTTTTTGTCTGCACGTTTATAAAGTTCATTTGAATTCAAACCACTTTCATCATAATTTGAAATGAACTGCCAGCCTTCAAAATCAACATGTGATTTTAAATCTTCTTCCCATGCCGCTTTTACAGCAGGTTTAAAAGTTAAGATAAGAATTTTTTTAAGTCCCATTTTTTTAGCAAGTTCATAACTTGCAAAAGTTTTGCCAAAACGCATTTTTGCATTCCACAAAAATTTTGGAACTGAATATCTTCGTTCTTCCTTATCACATGAATTATAATATTCAATTGTTCTGTTTACTGCCTCTGCCTGTTCAGGACGCATTGAAAAAGATGCTGTTCTGTTTTCAATGTTGAAAGTTCTGTTTTTAACCGCAATAATTGCCGCCTTAACATCATTTACTGTACATCTGAACCACTCACCGCCAACGCATTGTATTTTCTTTTTCTTCAAAATTCTGTGAACGTCGTGGTCTGTGAAATTTCCGCCGTCATTATACATAGCCGATTCACGAAGTACTATTTTATATGGAACTTTTCCGTCAGGTCGTTTTGTGGGATATTGCTGTGCAACACGCTTATCAATATCAACTGATGTATAGCCTACTTTCAAACAGCCTGGATACTGTAAATCTGAATAGGCATATATCATAGGTTTTGCGGCTGGTCTCCCACTTATATATTTTTCAAGTGTTTCTGCCATTATTTTTCACCACCGTTTACTAATCTTATAATTTGTTCTTTATTCCAAAAATCATTTTCCCACAAGAAAGTTTCATTTTTCCTTTTCTTAAATATTCTAAATGGTTCAACAGAGTTATCATAAATATGCATTACATCACATATTTTAACAAGTTCTGGAATTAAAGCCAATGCTTTATTATATCTTGAATGAATTTTTTCTTCTGGAACGCCATGTCCACCAGATAATTCTCTGGATTTCACTCTTGCAACATTAATATTTGAATTTACAGTTAATACATAAATACATCTAATAAAATACCCTTTTTGTTTTGCTTTTTTTAACAGTTTTAAATTTCTATCTGTTGAGAGTACCGTTTCAAATGTAAAACTAATATTATCATTTACAGCTTGATTCCTCATTTTTTCAGCCATTTGTGCTGCTTCCAAATCAGTACAATGTGTTGTCTTTTTTATTTCATCTGCATTTATATATGGCTCTATAACTTTTGCCATTGATGTTATCGTTGATTTGCCTGAACCATTAGGTCCTGCAAAAACAATTATCTCAGGTTTTTTATTTTCCAACATATTCTATTCTCCCATTCGGATAAATTAAATATGCTTTTTTAGTTTGGGGATTGTAGCCTGGAATGGGAACTCCCTTTACTCGCTTTATATCATTTTCAATTCTGACAGCCTC
>JALEJO010000145.1 GCA_022769365.1 Oscillospiraceae bacterium
AAGGCTCGCCTTTTAAGGAGAGCTGTCAGCTTTAGCTGACTGAGAGGTTTAAAATTCGTCAGCGACAGCTGACACCATAATTCCTCATTCCTAATTCCTCACTCCTCATTATAATATAGTTCTTTAATAAAAAAGTATTGATTTTTAAGACCTTATATGTTATAATTAAAATGTATAAATATCTATTGAAAAAGATTTTTCAAATGAACATAAGAGAAGAAAACAGGAGTAATAATTATGCCTATCAATGATGCCAAAATAATAAAAATAAAGCATGAAACTCTTTATCAGGTGGCAAAACTTGCTTTCGACGGAAAACTTGAAGCCGAAAAAGATAATCTTCCTTTTAAAATAATTCCGGGACCTGTTGCACATTACAGATGCTGCATATACAAGGAAAGAGAAGTTACAAGGCAGAGAATACGTCTTGCACAAGGTCTTTGTCCGGGTGCGGAAGAATCGAACAATATGGTTCAGGTTATTTCATCAGCCTGCGAGGGTTGCCCTATTTCAAAATATACTGTAACAGATAACTGTCAGAACTGTATGGGTAAAGCCTGTATAGAAGCCTGTCATTTCAACGCAATAACACCTGGTACAACCCGTTCACATATCGATACACAAAAATGCCGTGAATGCGGAAAATGTGCTCAGGCCTGTCCTTATAATGCAATTGCTGAAATGATAAGACCTTGCATAAAAAGCTGTCCTGTGGGTGCTATATCGGTCGATGTTGACGTTGCAGGAATTGCAAAAATAGATGAAACAAAATGTATTGAATGCGGTCAGTGTATTCACTCATGTCCTTTTGGTGCGATAAGTTCAAAATCATATATCATACAGGTTATAAATGCAATAAGAAGCGGAAAGAAAGTCTATGCAATGCTTGCACCGTCGGCAGAAGGTCAGTTCGGTGAAGACATAACAATGCAAAGCTGGAAAGATGCTCTTAAAAAAGTTGGATTTGAAGACCTTATTGAACTTGGTCTTGGCGGTGACTATACAGCCTATAATGAAGCTCAGGAATGGATTGAAGCCCATAAAGAAGGCAAAAAAATGACGACTTCATGCTGTCCTGCATTTGTCAATATGGTTAAAAAACATTTTCCTCAGCTTATTGATAATATTTCAACAACCGTTTCACCTATGGTTGCTGTTTCAAGAAAATTAAAAGCTGAAAACCCTGACTGTGTAACAGTTTTTATTGGCCCTTGCATTGCAAAAAAAGCTGAATCAAATGATAAATCAATCGACGGTAATGCGGATTATGCACTTACTTTTGGTGAAATACGAGCAATAATGAGAGCAAAGGAAGTTAAACTTCTCCCTGCTGAAAATACTTCTCAGGAAGCAAGTGTTTTTGGTAAAAGATTTGGAAACAGTGGCGGAGTTACGGCGGCTGTGCTTGAATCAGCAAAAGAACTTGGATTTGAAGAAGAACTTTCTGTATGTAAATGTGATGGTGCGGCTGAATGCAAAAAGGCTTTACAGCTTATGAAACTCGGCAGACTTCCTCAGGATTTCGTTGAGGGTATGGCATGTGTCGGAGGCTGTGTAGGCGGTCCAAGCCAGCATATGGACGAACGTTCTTCCAAAAAGGCAAGGGACAAGCTTATTTCTCAGGCAGATGACAGAAATATTTCTGAAAATCTTGATAAAATGTATACAAAAGATTTTTCTATGCACCGCAGTTAATAAAGCATTTTATGCTTTATTAACTAATGAGGAATTATGAATGAGAAATTAAGATGTCGCTTGCAGCGACAATTCTAATTGAAAGGGTATAATATGAAAAAAGCAAAAATAACGTCAATAATCTTATTATCTATTATGCTTGTAGGGTGTGGCAAAAATGCGGTTGATTCTACAGCAAGTACTTCAACAAGTTCTATTGAAGCAACAGAATTGGTTTCTGAAAGTTTAACAACAGAAATAACACAAACTGAAACAGATGAAGAAACAGAAGTTAAAAATGTTATTGGCGACATAAATGTTAAAGATAACGGAGATACAATTGTTGTTAATGTACCTAAAGATCTTGTGAGTGTCGAAAATCAGGGAGAAGCTGACAAGAAAGTTGCAGAAGATAATGGAATTGAAGAATACATAGTAAATTCTGATGGTTCAGCTACAGTAACTTATAAAAGAGAAGCATATAAAGAACGTTTGGAAAACTTGAAAAATGAGTTTAACTCTGAAATGGAAAAGATTTGTTCAAAATATTCAACTATAGAAAAAATTGAATGTGACAATGATATGAAAAATATAACAGTATATGTCACAAATGAGAAAGATTATTCAGATTCACTGGATTGCTTGGGACTATTATCAGTTCATTTGTATTGTGGTTCATATCAGGTTCTTACGGGAAAATATGATGAAATAAAAACATACTATTCTCTTATAGATTCTACAACAGGTAAAGAATTTAAAACAAATGTATTACCTGATGATTTTGCTAATAAGGTAGACAGTACTAATTGAATATTATAACTAAAAGGAGAATTTACAGATGAGTTTTTCACTTGTAAAAAGCCTTGGATTATTCGGACTGAATGCATTTTGCGTAGATGTTGAAGTGAATATATCAAGAGGTCAGCCTATGGTTGAAATAGTCGGACTTCCTGATGCATCTGTAAAGGAAAGCAGAGAAAGAATAAGAACATCGCTTAACAGTGTGGGATTTAATATTCCGCCGTCAAAGGTGATTGTAAATCTTGCACCGGCTGACTTAAAAAAAAGCGGTACTATGCATGACCTTGCAATTCTTGTTGCAATACTTGATGCAATGGGAAGAATACATACGGATTTAAGCGACAGCTGTTTTCTTGGAGAACTTTCTTTAAACGGAAAACTTCGCAAAGTAAACGGTGTTCTTCCTATGGCACTTCTTGCAAGGGAAGTCGGTATTAAAAAATTATATGTCCCTGCTGAAAATGCTTTTGAAGCATCAGCCTCGGAAGGACTTGAAATATATGGTGTTGAAAGTGTTGCGGCACTTATAAAACATTTTGAAGGTACAGAAAAAATAAAACCACAGGAAAAATATGTTCCTGAAGAATCAGTTTTTGATGCTTCACTTGATTTTGCAGATGTAAAAGGTCAGCAGAATGCAAAAAAAGCCCTTGAAATAGCCGCAGCAGGCGGACACAATGCACTTATGATAGGTTCACCCGGAAGTGGTAAAAGTATGCTTGCAAAGAGAATACCTTCTATTTTGCCTGCTATGACTTTTGAAGAATCACTTGAAACAACAAAAATTTACTCAATATGCGGACTTCTTGACCCGAAAGCACCTTTTATTACAAGGCGACCTTTCCGCTCTCCGCATCATACAGTTTCATCAGCAGGACTTGCAGGAGGAGGTTCAGTTCCTCAGCCGGGGGAAGTTTCCCTTGCACATAACGGACTTTTGTTTCTTGATGAACTTGCGGAATTTGACAAACGTTCACTTGAAATTTTAAGACAGCCTCTTGAAGACAGAAAAGTTACCATTTCAAGGGCATCAGGTTCTGTTACATATCCTTGCAGTATAATGCTTGTAGGTGCTATGAATCCTTGTCCGTGCGGATATTACGGACACCCGAAAAGGAAATGCACCTGTTCACAAAAGCAGGTAAGAAATTATCTTTCAAAAATATCAGGTCCTATGCTTGACAGATTTGATTTACATATTGAAGTTGCACCTGTTGAATTTTCAGATTTGTCTTCTTCAAAAAAAGAGGAATCTTCGGCAGAAATAAGAAAACGTGTTCAGGCTGCAAAAGAAATTCAGAACGAACGCTTTAAAAATACAGGTATTCATTGCAATGCGTGGATAACTCCCGATAAACTTTCTGAATACTGTGTTATGGACGATGGAGCAAAGAAGCTTTTAAAACTTGTTTTTGACGGTCTTGGACTCAGTGCAAGAGCATACGACAGAATTTTAAAAGTTGCACGTACAATTGCAGATCTTGAGCAAAAAGAAGTAATAGAGAAAAATCATATTGCGGCGGCTGCACAGTACAGAAGCCTCGACAGAAAATATTGGTCAAATGAATAAACAAAAGAAAGCGAACGAAAAATGGAACAAACTTGGATAGAAAAAAACTCAAAAGCACGCAGTTTTTTTGAAAAGCTCGATAAAGGGCTGATTTTTGCAGCACTTTTACTTTCTGCTTTCAGCTGTATACTTTTGTATTCAATAATAAAAAATCAGATAGTCGACCATGTTGGTATGAGCTATCTTATAACTCAGGCAGGAGCAACGGTTCTTGGAATTATTGCACTTATTTTTGTTGCAGCAATTGATTACAAAAAACTTGCAAAACTATGGTTTATAATGGTACCTGTTTCAATAGCCCTTGTCCTTTTAACGTTTACATCACTTGGTGTCGGCGTTGAGGGTACGGACGATAAAGGGTGGCTTGACTTCGGATTTATTCAGTTTCAGCCTTCGGAAATTATGAAACTTGTTTTTCTTATAACATTTTCGCTGCATCTTTCAAAGGATGAGGCTAAAATGAATAAACCGCTTCATATGCTGCTTATTTTGCTTCATGCACTTGTACCTATTGGTCTTGTTGTTTTGCAGGGTGATGACGGTACGGCACTTATATTTTTGTTTATGTTTGTATTTATGATAATAATGACAAAAATATCATGGAAATATATTCTTGCGGCAGCAATAGCTGTTCCTGCGGCGGCTGTTGTTTACTGGAATTTTTTCATAGGAGAAGTTCAGAAAAACAGAATACTTATTCTTTTCAACCCTGGAACAGACCCAAGAGGTCTTGAATATCAGCAAAATCTTTCTCTTGCATCACTTGCGGCAGGAAAAATGTTTGGTAAAGGCTTGATGGCTGATGACTATGTTTCAGTTCCTGAAATATATAACGACTTTATTTTTTCATATATCGGACAGACTACAGGTTTTATCGGCTGTATGATAACGCTTTGCGTTCTTGCTTTTATCTGCATAAGAATTCTTATAGACAGCCGAAAAGCAAAAGATACACAAGGTATGATTATATGTTCAGGCGTTTTCGGAATGATATTCTTCCATTGCGTTTTCAATATAGGAATGGTTCTTAAAGTTATGCCTGTTATCGGTGTTCCGCTTCCTTTTTTAAGTGCAGGAGGTACGTCTGTTTTGAGTATGTATATTGCAATAGGTCTTGTTATAAGTACCTATACACATAATGAAAAGAAATATAGATTATTCTATGACGTAAAAGATGATTAAAACAAGACAGGAAATAACGGATTTATGTTTATCTTTTGAAAATTGTTATGATGACAGACCTTTTCACGACCCTAATTGGTGCGTTATAAGGCACAACGAAAATAACAAAGTTTTTGCCTGGATATTTTTCAGAAATGGGAATATGTGGATTAATCTTAAATGTTCAAAAGAAAAAATAAATATGGTAAGACAGCAGTTTGATTCTGTTTTACCTGCATATCATCTGAACAAGGAACACTGGAATTCAGTTATTCTTGATGGAACTGTTCCCGATGATGATATTTTTAATATGATAAAAGAAAGCTATCTGCTTACTTTAAATAAACCAAAACGGAGGTAAATGAATGGAACATCAGCTTTGTATCGTGCTTGACTTTGGTGGTCAGTACAATCAGCTAATTGCACGCCGAGTGCGTGAGTGCGGTGTTTATTGTGAAATTTTAAAATACGATACACCAATCGAAGAAATTAAAAAGAAAAATCCTGTTGGAATTATTTTCACAGGCGGTCCTAACAGCGTTTACGACCCTGCATCTCCTACAATCGGAAAGGAAATTTTTGAACTTGGCATTCCGATTCTTGGAATTTGCTATGGTTGTCAGCTTATGGCTTATAAAATGGGCGGAAAAGTTGAAACTGCCCTTACATCTGAATATGGTAAAACTGTTACAAAATATGACACAGAAAGCCTTATTTTCAAAGGTATTACAGACAGCGGCATTTCATGGATGAGTCATACAGACTACATTTCTGAGCTTCCTGAAGGCTTTAAATCTGTTTCACATACAGATGTTACACCTGTTGCAGGTATGGAATGTCCTGAAAAGAAACTCTATGGAGTTCAGTTCCACCCTGAAGTAAATCATACCGAAAACGGTAAAAAAATGATTTCAAACTTCCTTTTCAATGTCTGCAAGGCAAAAGGCGACTGGGTAATGGATGACTTCATTGAAAATACAGTTGCAAAACTTCGCAAACAGATAGGCGACAAAAAAGTTGTTCTCGGACTTTCAGGCGGTGTTGATTCATCTGTTGCGGCAGGTCTTTTAAGCCGTGCAGTTGGAAAACAGTTAACCTGCGTTTTTGTTGATCAAGGACTTATGAGAAAAAATGAAGGCGATTTTGTTGAAGAAACTTTCACACGTCTTTTTGATATGAACTTTGTAAGAGTAAACTGTCAGAAACAGTTCCTTGAAAAATTAAAGGGAATAACAGATCCTGAACAGAAAAGAAAAACTATCGGTTCAGAATTCTACAAGGTTTTCTGGGATAAAATCAGAGAAGAAGCAGACGGCGGATTTTTCGCACAGGGTACAATCTATCCTGACAGAATAGAAAGCGGAAAAGGCGATGCCGCAACAATTAAAACACATCATAATCAGGTTAAAATGCCTGATGATATAAAATTTGATGGCGTTATCGAACCTCTTGGCGATCTTTTCAAAGATGAAGTTCGTAAAGTCGGCGAAAAGCTTGGTATTCCAAAAGAACTCGTATGGCGTCAGCCATTCCCTGGTCCAGGGCTTGGCGTGAGAATAATTGGCGAAATAACAGAAGATAAAATCAAGGTTCTTCAGGATGCTGATGCCGTTTTCAGAGATGAAATCCAAAAAAGCGGTCTTGAATCTTCTTTAAGTCAGTTCTTTGCCGTTCTGCCTGATGTTCAGACTGTCGGAGTTATGGGCGACCACAGAACATACGACCACCTTATTGCAATCCGTGCAATTACAACAGACGACTTTATGACTGCCGACTGGGCTAAAATTCCGTACGACGTTCTTGCACGCATTTCAAACCGCCTTACAAATGAAGTAGACCACGTTAACAGAGTCGTTTACGATATTACTTCAAAGCCTCCTGGAACTGTGGAGTGGGAATAAAGCAAAAAGTATTTATAAAAAAATCTCCCGCCAACATCAAAAACCTGATGTTGGCGGGATTTTTGGGATATGATATAAATTTATTTTAAAGCAGCAAAAGCTGTTTCAAACGCATCTATAAGGTCATCGATATGTTCTGTACCGATTGAAAGTCTTATTGTATTCGGCTTTATGCCCTGATCGAGAAGTTCTTCTTCTGTAAGCTGTGAATGAGTTGTTGACGCAGGGTGAATAACAAGTGACTTAACATCAGCAACGTTTGCAAGAAGTGAGAAAATAGGGAGATTATCAATAAATTTCTTTGCATCTTCATCATTTCCCTTGATTTCAAAAGTGAAGATAGAACCGCCGCCGTTAGGGAAATACTTTTTATAAATTTCGTGACTTGGTTCTGATTCAAGAGATGGATGATGAACCGCTTCAACCTGCGGGTGATTGCTTAAATATTTAACTATTTTAAGTGCATTTTCAACGTGACGTTCAACTCTTAAAGATAAAGTTTCAAGTCCCTGAAGGAAGATAAATGAGTGGAAAGGTGAAAGTGTTGCACCTGTATCTCTTAAAAGAATTGCTCTTATATATGTTACAAAAGCAGCAGGACCAACAGCATCAGCGAAGCTTATACCATGATATGATGGGTTTGGATCTGAAATCCACGGATATTTGCCCGACTTCTTCCAGTCGAATTTACCGCCTTCAACAATAACACCGCCTATTGCTGTACCATGACCGCCGATGAATTTTGTTGCACTGTGAACAACTATATCTGCACCATATTCAATTGGACGAACAAGGTAAGGAGTTGCAAAAGTATTATCTACAACGAGTGGAATATTATGTTTATGTGCAATTTCAGCAATTTTTGCAATATCAACAGCATTTGAATTAGGATTTCCAAGTGTTTCGATGAAAATTGCCTTTGTCTTGTCATTTATTGCATTTTCAAAAGAACCTTCTTCATATGGGTCAACGAATGTTGCTGTTATACCATAAAGTGGAAGAGTATGTTCAAGAAGGTTAAATGTTCCGCCGTAAATTGTTTTTGATGCAACAATGTTTTCACCGGCTTTTGCAAGTGCTTCAATTGCATATGTAACTGCTGCCGCACCCGATGCAAGACCTAAAGCTGCTGAACCATTTTCAAGTGCAGCTATACGCTTTTCAAAAACATCTGTTGTTGAATTTGTAAGTCTTCCGTAAATGTTTCCTGCATCTTTTAAACCGAATCTGTCGGCTGCATGCTGAGAGTTATGGAATACATATGATGTTGATGCATAAATAGGAACTGCTCTTGAATCTGTTACTGGGTCAGCTTGTTCCTGACCAACGTGAAGCTGTAATGTTTCGAAATGATATCTTTTTTCTGCCATTTTATTTTCCTCCGAATTTTTTTATTTTTTAGGTTTATTTGGATTTGTGATTTATGTGGTTTTTGTTTATGTTTATATTTTATCACAAAATTTCGCATTTGTAAAATACATAAATTTTATTTTTTATAATAGATTTTTTTTATAAGAAAGAAAATTGAAAATAAAAAGCAAAAATCCCTCGAAATTTAATTCGAGGGATTTTTTGTTTACCATAACCGCACTACTAATATACCTTCAAACACCCTGTGGTGTATGGGGTGTGGTTAACTCTTATATTCCTGAAGTTTCTAAATGTTTAGATGTTTCAAACACCCTGTGGTGTAGGGGGTGTGGTTAACTTGATAGTGAGGGCAAAATAATGTATGCTCGTTTGAGTTTCAAACACCCTGTGGTGTAGGGGGTGTGGTTAACTGAGGTAACACTTAATGTATTACTGGCAGACAATAAGTTTCAAACACCCTGTGGTGTAGGGGGTGTGGTTAAC
>JALEJO010000148.1 GCA_022769365.1 Oscillospiraceae bacterium
AAGGCTCCACTGAAAGGGGAGCTGGCAAGCCGCAAGGCTTGACTGAGGGGTAGAAACGCAGAAAGAAAAATCGCCCCTGGCAGGGGCTTTAACCAAAAAGATTACCCTTGTGTTTTTGTGACGTGGGGTGACTTGGCTGTGGCGACACGCCACCTCATTAAATAGATAGTAACTTGACAAACAGACTGTAAATTGGTATAATAATCATAGTTGAATATAGGTAATTAATCTGTATTCTCTATAAAATAAACGGAGGTAAAAAAATGAGCGAATGTACACATAATTGTGATTCCTGCAACGTTTCATCATGCGGCGACAGAAAGCAGCAGAGTTTAAAAGTTGATCCGAATCCAAAAAGCAGTGTTAAAAAAGTTATTGGTGTTGTAAGTGGTAAAGGCGGCGTTGGTAAGTCACTTGTTACTTCACTTCTTGCATCAGGTCTTAATAAAAAAGGACTTCACGTTGGAATTATGGATGCTGATATAACAGGTCCTTCAATTCCTAAAATTTTCGGAATTCGTGAAAAGGCAGTTGGTGATGATGACGGACTTTATCCTGTAAAAACAATTACAGGTATTGACGTTATGTCAATAAATCTTTTGCTTGAAAACGAAACAGACCCTGTTATATGGAGAGGTCCTGTTATAGGCGGAGTTGTTAAACAGTTCTGGACAGATGTTATATGGAAAGATATAGATTGTCTTATGGTTGATATGCCGCCTGGAACGGGTGATGTTCCGCTTTCAGTTTTCCAGATGATGCCGGTTGACGGAATAGTAATTGTTACATCACCGCAGGAACTTGTTTCAATGATAGTTGAAAAAGCTGTTAAAATGGCAGGTATGATGAATATTCCTATACTTGGAATTGTTGAAAATATGAGTTATCTCTCATGTCCTGACTGCGGCAAGAAAATATCTGTTTTTGGTGAAAGCAATGTAGACAGCATTTCAAAACAGTATAATATACCGGTACTTGCAAAAATCCCGATAGACCCTGCAATTGCAGAAAGTTGTGATGGCGGTGCAGTCGAACTTCTCAAAGCTGATTATATGAATGAAGCTGTTGAAAAAATTGTGGAATTATAAAAAATAAAGTAATGAAAAATTTCCTGAAATTTAGAAATTTCAGGAAATTTTTTGCTTTCTCTTGAACTTTTTTGTTAAAAATGGTATAATTATGTTGGTATACTTTTGTTAAGTATAAGAAAATGAGCTTTGGTATAAATATTGCGACAGCAATGTGCGGCTGTTTGGCAGGAAAAAGGAGAAAAATTTTAATGAAGGAGTTTTGTGATATTTTTTCAGATTTGATTGAGAGGAGTGGTATTAAACAAAAGGAAATTGCTGAAATACTCGATGTTAAAGCACCATATTTAAGTAAACTTAAAAGTGGAAAACTTTTGCCTCCTGATTTTTCAGTTGTTCAGAAAATATCTGACAGATTGAATCTTGATGATAATGAAACGGAAGAACTTGTAAAGGCATATAAAAAGTCGAAATTTGGCGAAAGTTATATTAAGCTTGAAAAAGCAATAAGTAAGATGTTCAGTGCGGATTTATATGCTGATTCCGAAAAAGTTACATATGAAAAACCGTTTATAAAAAAGGAAAACGGTGTTATTGAGGAAAAATCTGAAACGGAAAAATATATGGTCAAAGTTTTAAAAGGAAAAAATCCTAAGATTTTTTATGACCCGAGAAATAGCCAAGTCAAGAAAGTTCTTGAAAATTCCCTGTCTGAAATTAATGGAAGAATAAAATGTTTCTTTTTCATAAACAACAATAAATGCAACGATTATATTAACATAAATGCTGAAATATTGGCGGGAGTTTTGCCCCTTATAATGAAAAATAAAATCGACTTTCGTTATTCCGCAAGGGATTTTTCAAATAATAATATCAATGCACAATTTCCATATTGTGTTTCTAATTGCAATGAACAGCTTTTTTTAAGTGAGGATCTGAAAAAATCAATTTATATTACTGAACCTGATATAGTTCAGCTTTGCAATAATAATTTTGATAAAACATTTGCTTCGTTCAATGAACTTTGTCTTTATTTTGATGACCCTGTTGATTTTATGAAAACGGTCAACTGTACTGAAATTATGGATAATAATTCGTTTAAAGAAGATGAAGTGTTTTCTGTTGGGTATTATCCTTGTGTTATACTTGGTGCAAGATTTGATGAAATAAGTGACTATGTTGGAAGTTATGAAGAAAAAGAAGTACTTTTAAGTTCATATGAAAAAGTACTTCATAATGTTTATTCAAAATGCAGAAAATTAAATTGCATCTGTTCATCTGAAGGTGTGAAAGAATTTTTGCATAACGAAGACTATGTAATGTTTAATGAGAGTATGTCGAAAAATCTTCCTAAGCATTTCAGACATAGACTTCTCAACAGAGTTATTGATGTTTGCAGTCAAAGCGAAAGAATAAATTATAAAGTTTTAAAATCACATCTGACACAATGTCTGAAAGACTTTGAAATAGATGTTTTTTCTGACGGCAAGCTACTTCTTTTTTATATGATGGATAATAAAATGAAGATAATACTTTTTAATAATGAATCTTTTACATATCCCATTATATCTTACTACAAATACCTTGCAGATATGGATATTATTTATTCAAATGAGGAAAGCTGCAATTTTATGAAAGAAGAAATGGAAAAGGAATTTGTGAAATAATGTTTAAAAATGCAGGGCATTTTATTTACCCTGCATACATTACATTTTATTTATTTCATCGAATATTCTTTGCATTTTTTCGTCGGTTTCGGCTATTGTTTCGGCACATTCTGTCAGCGTATCTGTTATTTCAGATGAAATTGTGTTTTGAGTTTTGTATCTTAGCTGATGTTCAAGACTTGCCCAGAAGTCCATTGCAATTGTTCTTATCTGTATTTCAACAGGTGCAAACTGTTTGCGATTCTGTGTGTATACAGGAACATTCAAAATTATATGCAGACTTCTGTAGCCATTTGGCTTAGGATTTTTTATGTAATCTTTGACTTTTAAAAGCCTGAATTCATCGTGAAGCATAAGAAGTTCTGCAACAGCGTAAACATCATTTATATAACAGCAGATAACACGTATTCCCGCAATATCCTGAAGATTTTTCATTGCAGACTTAACAGAAATCGGAAGATTTTTTTTCTGAAGTTTCTGTATTATACTTTGCGGAGATTTTACTCTTGACTCTATGCCGTGTATAGGGTTACGCTGAAATTTCATTTTAAATTCATTGTCGAATATATTAAGATGCGTTTTAACAATTTCAGTTGCAGAGTCATAAAGATGTTCAAGATTCATAAATTCATAGAAAGTTTTTGTTATCTGGTCTTCGTTATCAGATGATATATTTTTCATTGCATCAAGATAAAATTTCTGATCGTCCATTAGTTACCTCCATATAGATTTAATCATAACTTAATTCTGTTAAATTATAACATTTGAATTTGTTTTTATAATTATGAATTTAAGAAAATTAAGTGAAAAATTACCAATTGGTATAAGCTTTAAGTTTTTATATAAATTTGAAAAGTTTACTAATTTTTCATTATTTTACATAATGACAAAGTGATGAAAGTGTGATATAATATAAAGAGTTGCTTATGTGACTAATTGAAAAAGATAATTTTTGCATATAATAATTTTGGAAGGGGAATTTGTTTTGTATATCAAAAGAGCAAACAGATATAGTCTGCTTTTAAGTGTAGCTGATATTTTAATAGTTGCAATTGTTTCCGTGATTGCACATTTTTTTACATATGGTGATATATCAGTAAGTGAATTATATTCACCAACAACAATTTATCTTTGCGGATGTATTGTCATTTCCGGCAATATGGCAAGACTTTACCATAAATTTGTTGACAGAGGACCTATAAAGGAATTTACAAATATAGTAAAACAGTATCTTATAGAAGCTTTATTTATGGTATTGTATGGCTTTGAAAGATTTGTTTGGAAAGATGTTAAGTTCGGTACAATATTTGTAGTTCTTGCAATAATTTTGACTTTTATTGTAAGAAACGGCTTGAAATATTTTATAAAATGCTATTTTAGCAGAAAAAATCATTGCAGAAATCTTATGATAGCAACAACACTCGACAGAGTCGAAAAAACAGTTGACCATTTTCTAAGCAATGAAGATATTGACTTCAATGTATTTTCACTTACAGTTATAGATGCACTTGATAGTGATATTGGTAAAAAAGTTCATGGTATAAAAATTGCAGCAAATATGAATAATATTGCTGAATATTCAGTTAAAGCACCTATCGATGAAGTTTATATAAACATTGGTTATCACAACAGTTCTATGCAGAAAGTAATAGAAATGTTTGAAGTTATGGGTGCAACGGTTCATGTTGAACTTAACTGTCTTAATTTCAAGCTTCCTAATGCAAGAATAGAAAAAATATCGGGAACAAGTGTTCTTACAATAAGCAACAATATAATTTCTTCATATCAGGCAGTAATAAAAAGACTTATGGATATTTTTGGCGGATTTATCGGCTGTATCATAACCTTGCTTCTTTGTATATTTGTTGTTCCTGCAATAAAAATTGCTGACAAAGGTCCTGCATTTTTCTCTCAGACAAGAATAGGAAAGAACGGAAGAAAGTTCAAGATGTATAAATTCAGATCTATGTATATGGACGCTGAAGAAAGAAAAAAAGAACTTATGGAGTCAAACAGCAATGAGATGGGCAGCGATATGATGTTCAAAATGAAGAATGACCCGAGAATTATTCCTAAAATAGGAAACTTCATAAGAAATACTTCTATTGACGAATTTCCACAATTCTTTAATGTTTTAAAAGGCGATATGTCACTTGTTGGAACAAGACCTCCTACGGAAGATGAATTTAAAAAATATTCTCTTCATCATAAAAACAGACTTTCGTTTAAACCAGGGCTGACAGGTATGTGGCAGGTTTCAGGCAGAAGTGATATAACAGATTTTGAAGAGATAGTAAGACTTGATTCAGAATATATAGCAAACTGGTCAGTCGGTATGGATATAAAAATTATATTTAAAACAATTATTAATGTCATTGCACGAAAAGGTGCTGAATAAATATACACAAAAAACATTATACTATATTGTACATATTGTGCATATAGGCAATAAATTTGTAAAAATTGTAACTTGTAAAAAAAACACTTTACATTTTTTTGAGTTTGTGGTATAATAAACGGTGAAATAAATAGTCCTTTAAAATTATCCTGTGAGATAACAAGGCATTAGTTAATTGATTAAATATACATAAGGTATAAAATGGGTTAAGTGTATATATTTGTATATCCTTGATTTATGATTAGCGGTGCTGCTTGTTAAACAGGCGGCACTTTTTTTATAGTTGTTCTTAAATTATTGGAGGTCAGATTGAAAAAGAAAGCTGAAATAATGGATGAAAACACAATAAGGCGTGCCATAAGCAGAATTACATATGAAATTCTGGAAAGAAACGGCGGTGCTGAAAATATTTGTGTTATAGGTATTCTTTCAAGAGGTGCTGTCCTTGCAAAAAGAATAGCCGAAAAAATAAAAGAACTTGAAAACGTAGATGTTCCATTTGGAATACTTGATATAACGCATTACAGAGATGATGCAAAAAATGAAGCTGATTCAGAAAAGACTGTTATAGACTTTGATGTTAAAGACAAAAGAGTTATACTTGTTGATGATGTTATGTATACAGGTAGAAGCACAAGAGCGGCACTTGATGCAATAATATCACGAGGCAGACCACAGTCAATTCAGCTTGCCGTTTTAATCGACAGAGGTCATAGAGAATTGCCTGTAAGACCTGACTATGTTGGTAAAAATGTTCCGACTGCAAAAGATGAAATAGTTAAGGTTATGGTCAGTGAAAAAGATGGAGAAGATAAAGTTATAATATATACTATGTAAAGGGAGGCTGGAAATGCAGAGTATTCTCATAAAAAATGCAAGAATAGTTGATGCAAATACAGATGTTGTTTCAGATTTACTTATTTTAAATGGAAAAATAAGCGAAATGGGAAAAAATCTTGATAAGTCAGCTGATGAAGTTATTGATGCATCGGGAAAAATTCTTATGCCGGGACTTTTTGATATGCATGTTCATTTTCGTGAACCGGGATTTGAATATAAGGAAACTGTTAAAACAGGCTGTAACGCCGCTATATATGGCGGTGTGACAGGTGTTGCGTGTATGCCTAATACAAAACCTGTAATCGACAGCAAAGAGATTATAGAGCATATAATAAATGAATCAAAAGGTACAGGTGTTAAGGTTTATCCTATTGCAAGTACGACTTGCGGAATGAAAGGCGAAAAGCTTTCAGATTATGCTGAACTTAAAAGAGCAGGTGCAATTGCCGTTTCGGATGACGGAAGACCTGTTGAAAACTTTAAAGTTATGAGAGAGGCACTTAAAAAAGCAGAAGCAAACGATATGCTTATAATATCACACTGTGAAGACCTTGCAATAATTGACGGCGGTATTATGAATGAGGGTGAAATATCCCGAAAACTTGGCGTAAAAGGTATGGACAGACTTTCTGAAAATATGATTACAATTCGTGAGATGCTTCTTGCATACGAAACAAATACAAGAATACATATTGCACATGTAAGCACAAAGGAATGTGTTGATGCAATAAGATTTGCAAAATCAAAGGGAGTTAAAGTAACCTGCGAAACAGCACCTCATTATTTTATGCTGACAGATGAAAAACTTCTTGCAAGAGATGCAGATTTCAGAATGAATCCTCCTCTCAGAGAAAAAGCCGATGTTCAGGCAATACTTGAAGGTATAGATGATGGTACAATAGATGCAATCGTAACAGACCACGCACCTCATGCAGCAGAAGAAAAGAAGGATTTTGAAACTGCACCAAATGGCGTTGTAGGACTTGAAACATCACTTGCGGCAACTCTCACGGCTTTATATCACACAGGAAAATGTGATTTGAAAAAAATTTGCAGACTTATGAGTGATACTCCACGCAGACTGCTTGGAATTGAACCTCTTAATATATGCCCCGGAAATAAGGCAGAATTTATTCTGGTTGACCCTGATGAAGAATGGACAGTTGAACCTGAAAAACTTCATTCAAAGTCACATAACACAGTTTTCAAAGGTATGGCTTTAAAGGGCAAAGTAAAGTATGTTTATTCAGATAATACACTCAGAAATCTGAGCTTATAATAAATTACAAAGGAGAAAAACAATGGCATTTGATTCTCTCATAAAAAAAATCAAGGAAATGAAAAATCCGACAGTTGCAGGTCTTGACCCAAAACTTGAGTATGTTCCGAAGTTCATTCTTGAAGATAACTTCAGAAAATACGGAAAATCACTTGAAGGTGCTGCAAATGCACTCAAGGATTTCAATTTCAGTCTTATAGACAGTTTTTGTGACCTTGTTCCTGCAATAAAGCCACAGGCAGCCTACTATGAAATGTACGGTTATCACGGTGTGAAAACACTTTATGATACAATAGAATATGCTCACAAAAAGGGTATGTATGTAATTACAGACGGCAAAAGAAATGACATTGGTGCAACAATGACAGCATATGCCACAGCACACCTTGGACTTACTGATGTTGACGGCGAAAAAATTGCCGCATTTGGTGCAGATGCACTCACAGTAAACGGTTATCTTGGTTCTGACGGAATAAATCCTCTCCTTGATATCTGCAAAGGTACAGATAAGGGAATATTTGTTCTTGTAAAAACTTCAAATCCATCAGGAAGCGAAGTACAGAATCAGCTTATAGGTGAAAAGTCTGTTTATAATGTTATGGGCGAAATGTGTGAAAAATGGGGAGCTGACAACATAGGCGAAAGCGGCTATTCAGCAGTTGGTGCTGTTGTTGGTGCAACGTATCCTCACGAACTCGAAGAACTCAGAGCAAAACTTCCTCATACTTTCTTCCTTGTACCGGGTTACGGTGCACAGGGCGGCGGTGCAGAAGGTGTTGCAAAAGCATTTGATAAAAACGGACTTGGTGCAATAGTTAACTCATCAAGAGGAATTATGTGTGCATACAAGAAAGAAGGCTGCGATGAACATAATTTTGCAGAAGCAGCAAGAAGAGAAGTAATAAGAATGAAAGATGACATTACAAGTCATATCAATCTTTAATGGAAGGAATGGAAAAGATGTCTTTGTTTAATCAGGGTAAAACAGCGTATTTATTACTGGCAGACGGAAGAGTCTTCAAAGGTAAGCATTTTGGTGCAGAGGGAACTGTTATAGGAGAAGTTGTTTTCACAACAGGTCTTGTTGGTTATCAGGAAACTCTCACAGACCCGAGTTATTATGGTCAGATCGTTACACAAACATTTCCGCTTATAGGAAATTATGGTGTGAATAGTGAAGATTTTGAATCTGACAGAGCTTATCTTTCAGGATATATTGTTCGTGAATGGTGTACAGCACCTTCAAATTTCAGATGTGAAGGAAATATTGACGATTTTCTTAAAAAACAGAATATCGTCGGACTTTGCGGAATTGACACACGTCAGCTTACAAGAATCATAAGAGAAGTCGGCGTTATGAACGGTGCTATAACAAGTGAAGATGTTACAGATGAAAAAGTTAAGAATGAACTTCTTGAAAAGATAAAATCATTTGAAATAAAAGATGCAGTTATGAGTGTTACAGGCAAGGAAACAAGAGTTTATGAACCTGAAACAGAAAAATACAGCGTTGTTTTGTTTGACTTTGGCTACAAGAGAAACATAAGAAACGAACTTGTTAAAAGAGGCTGCAAGGTAACCGTTGTGCCTGCAAACACAACAGCAGAAGAAGTTAAGAAAATGAATCCTGATGGAATAATGCTTTCAAACGGCCCTGGAGATCCTTCAGAAAATACAGAGATAATTGAAAATCTCAAAGAAATTTTCAAGCTTGACATTCCTACATTTGGAATTTGTCTTGGTCATCAGCTTATGGCACTTGCACATGGTGCAAGAACTGAAAAGCTTAAATATGGTCACAGAGGTGCAAACCAGCCTGTTATCGACCTTAAAAGCGGCAAGACATATGTTACAAGCCAGAATCACGGCTATGCGGTTGTTGGTGATTCTATTTCCGGAAAAGACGGAGAAGTTTCACACATCAATGCAAATGACCATACTTGTGAAGGTATCAGATACAGTGATAAGATGTTTACTGTTCAGTTCCACCCTGAAGCACACGGTGGACCACTCGATACAGCTTATCTGTTTGATGAATTTGTTGATATTATGGAAAAGGAGAGAAACTAAATGCCATTAAGAAGTGATATTAAAAAGGTATTGGTAATCGGTTCAGGTCCTATTATAATCGGACAGGCTGCCGAATTTGACTATGCCGGAACACAGGCGTGCCGTGCTCTTAAACAGGAAGGACTTGAGGTTGTACTTGTAAACTCAAACCCTGCAACTATAATGACAGATAAAGCGATGGCTGACAAAATCTATGTTGAACCATTGACACTTGACGTTTTAAGAAGAGTTATAGAAATTGAAAAACCTGACAGCCTTCTTTCAACACTCGGCGGACAGACAGGTCTTACACTTTCTATGCAGCTTGCAGAAGAAGGTTTCCTTGAATCACATAATGTAAAACTTCTTGGTGCAGACCCTCTCACAATCCATAAAGCGGAAGACAGACAGGCATTCAAGGATACAATGGAAAAAATCGGTGAACCTTGCATACCTTCAAAGGTTGTTGAAACAATTGAAGATGCGGTTGACTTTGCAAAGGTTATCGATTATCCGGTTATTGTACGTCCTGCATTTACACTCGGCGGTACAGGCGGCGGTATTGCAAACAACGAAGCAGAACTTCGCGATATTGCAAAGAATGGTTTAAGATTATCACCTATTACTCAGGTACTTATTGAAAAATGTATTTCGGGCTGGAAAGAAATCGAATTTGAAGTTATCCGTGACAGCAAGGGAAATGTTATTACAGTATGTTCAATGGAAAACTTCGACCCTGTTGGTATACACACAGGCGACAGTATAGTTATTGCACCTGCTGTTACTCTTTCAGACAGAGAATATCAGATGCTCAGAACTGCTGCACTCAATATTATTTCAGAACTTAAAGTTGAGGGTGGTTGTAACTGTCAGTTTGCACTTCATCCTGATAGTTTTGAATATGCAGTTATTGAAGTAAACCCAAGAGTTTCACGTTCATCAGCACTTGCTTCAAAGGCGACAGGTTATCCTATTGCAAAGGTTGCGGCTAAGATTGCTATTGGTTATACACTTGATGAAATTATAAATCAGGTAACAGGCAAAACATACGCTTGTTTTGAACCTGCACTTGACTATGTTGTTGTAAAGTTCCCTAAGTGGGCATTTGATAAATTTGTTTATGCAAAGAGAACACTCGGAACACAGATGAAAGCAACAGGCGAAGTTATGGCAATTGGTCCAAACTTTGAAACTGCTATGATGAAAGCAGTTCGTTCAACAGAACTTGGCGTTGACTCAATGAATATGAAAAAATTCAAGAAGTATGAAACAGAAAAACTTCTTGATATGATAGTTCATACAGATGATGAACGTTCATTCCAGGTTTATGAACTCCTTAAAAGAGGTATAACAACTAAGCAGATTCACGACCTTACAAAGATTGATATGTGGTTCCTTGAAAAGCTTAATAATCTTGTTAAGCTTGAAGCGTGGATTGCAGAAGGTGATGAAGAAGTTCTCTCAGATGAAAAGTATGAATGTGCAAAGAACTTTGGTTATCTCGATTCAACAATTGAAAGAATTTCAGGTAAGAAATGTCCTTACCATAAAACAGCCGTTTATAAGATGGTTGATACTTGTGCAGGCGAATTCAAGGCAGAAACTCCTTACTTCTATTCAACATTTGATGAAGAAAATGAAGCTGAAGAATTTATTGAAAGAACCCACACAGGAAAGAAAAAGGTTATTGTATTCGGAAGCGGTCCTATAAGAATTGGTCAGGGTATTGAATTTGACTATTGCAGCGTTCACTGCGTATGGACACTTAAAGAACTCGGATATGAAGCAGTTATTTGTAACAATAACCCTGAAACAGTTTCAACTGACTTTGATACAGGCGACAGACTTTATTTTGATCCGCTCACAAAGGAAGATGTTGCAAACATAATCGCAACAGAAAAACCATACGGTGTTGTTGTTCAGTTCGGTGGACAGACAGCAATTAAACTTACAAGATACCTTTCAGATATGGGTGTTAAGATACTCGGAACTCAGGCAGATGATATTGATGCTGCTGAAGACAGAGAAAGATTTGATGAAGTGCTTGAAAAGTGCGGAATACCACGTCCGGCAGGTCATACTGTAATGAATGCAGAAGAAGCAGTTGCAGCAGCTGAAAACCTTGGATACCCTGTTCTTATGCGTCCTTCATACGTCCTCGGCGGTCAGAATATGATTATTGCACATTCTGAAAAAGACATCAGAGAATATATGGAAATCATTATGCGTCCTGGACTTGAAAACCCTGTTCTTATAGATAAATATATGATGGGTACAGAAGTTGAAGTTGATGCAATATGTGACGGTGAGGACTTCCTTATTCCTGGTATTATGGAACATATTGAAAGAGCCGGTGTACATTCAGGCGACTCAATTTCAGTATATCCTGCACAGAACCTTTCACCAAGAATTATAGACACAATTGTTAAGTACACAAGAGAACTTGCACGTGAACTTCACGTAATAGGTCTTATGAATATTCAGTATGTTGTTTATAATAATGAAGTTTATGTTATTGAAGTAAACCCACGTTCATCAAGAACAGTTCCTTATATCAGTAAGGTAACAGGTATTTCAATGGTAGACGTTGCAACAAAGGTTATATTTGGTGCAAAACTTAAAGACCTTGGATATGAAAGCGGTCTTTATAAAACAGCAGACTATGTTGCAGTTAAAGTTCCTGTATTCAGTTTTGAAAAACTTCAGGACGTTGATACAATGCTCGGACCTGAAATGAAGTCAACAGGTGAATGCCTCGGTATTGCACACAGCTTTGAAGATGCACTTGTAAAGGGACTTCTTGGTGCAGGTTATGACCTGAAAAAAGAAGGTGGCGTGCTTATTTCAGTACGTGACACAGATAAACAGGAAATAATTTCAATTGCAGATAAATTCGCTCAGATGGGCTTTGAACTCTATGGTACAAGCGGTACAGCAAGTGTTCTCAATCATAATATGATAGCTACAAACGTTGTAAGAAAGCTCTCAGAGGGCGAACCAAACACACTTTCACTTCTTGAAAGCGGTAAGATTCACTATATGATTTCAACATCTGAAAAGGGAAGAATGCCTGCAAGAGATAGTGTTAAGATGAGAAGAAAAGCTATTGAACGTTCAATTTGTTCATTGACAGCAATCGACACAGCAAGAGCTTTGGCAAAAGTTTTACAGAGCGGAAAAGATATAAACGATATAGAACTTGTTGATATAACAAAAATATAAAACAAATATACTTAAAAGCCTCCACTCAGAAATGAGATGGAGGCTTTTTGTTTTGATTATTTATATTAATCTTTTCCATATGTTTATCTGCATCAGATGCCGCTTTGCATAAGCAGAAGGCAAAGAAAAAGTTTATTATAAATATAAGAAATAAAAAAATAATAACCATATCGGAATTATTATCCTCCCGATATGGTTATTTTATAACTGTTAAATTTATCCGTTAATATCAGCAAGTCTATATTTTTGCTTGTATATTTTATAATTTTCAAGGAATTCAGGAGTTCTTTCAGCTCTTAATTCGTTGAGGTAATCGTGATTATCAAGTGTTGAATTTGCAATTTGAATAACACATACAGCAACGTTTGAACAATGGTCTGAAACTCTTTCGCAGTTTATAAGCAAGTCTGAAAGAAGAATACCAAGTTCAGGCTTGCATTTGCCGCTCTGAAGTCTTGAAATGTGTCTGTCTTTGATTTTTGATGTAAGTTTATCAATAACTTCTTCAAGCGGTTCAACCGTTTCAGCAAGCTTTACATCGTTCGTTTCAAATGTTTTAGCAGTCAAGTTGAGTATTTCGGAAAGTGCAGCAAATAATGTTTTAAGGTCAACTTTTGCAGCATTTGAGAAATCATCTTCATTTTCAGAAACCGCCTGTGCAATTTCCATAATATTTGTTGAATGGTCACCAATTCTTTCAAAGTCGCTTATTGTATGGAGAAGTTTAGCAATTGTATTGCTGTCTGAATGGGTAAGTTCTTTTTGAGAAAGAAGTATCATAAATGTGCCGAGTTTATCCTCAAGAACATCAAGTTCCTGTTCTCTCTGAACAACTTTAGCAGCCTTCTTTTCGTTATAATTAAATATAAGATCAAGTGAATCAATAAGACCTTTTTTGGCAATTTCAGCCATTTCAAAAGTTTTATCCTGACACTGTGAAACAGCAAGAGGAGGTGAAGATAAGAGACGTTCATCAATGAATGTGTTTTCTTCTTCTTCGCTCGAATCAGGAATAATTTTTTCTGCAAGCTTAACAATTAGGTTAGAGAATGGAAGAAGAAGTAAAATAGTTGCAACATTGAATATCGTGTGGATTGTTGCTATTCCAAGTGTTGATATAGGTGTATCAAGTGCAGGAATATCGAAAATTGCAGTTATAACACAGAAAAGAACAAGCCATACTGTTGCACCGATTATTTTGATTGAAATATGTGCGACTGAAACTCTTTTAGCATCTTTTGTAACACCGATTGAAGAAATAATTGCAGTTACACAAGTACCAATGTTTAATCCCATAATAATAGGAATAGCCATTTTATAAGATATTGTACCTGTTGCACTTGCAAGACTCATAAGTATACCTACTGATGCGGCAGAACTCTGGATAATACCTGTGAAAACAGCACCAACAAGCAAACTGAGAAGAGGGTTTGTAAATGCAATAAGTAAGTTCTGGAAATCTTCAGTTTCAGCAAGAGGTGTAACAGAATCCTTCATAAGCACCATACCGTACATAAGAACGGCAAAGCCTATAAGTATAGTTCCAAGGTCTTTTCTTTTGTTTTTCTTAGACATCATAACAAGTACTATGCCTACAAAAGCAAATAAAGGTGAAAAGTTTTCAGGTTTAAATATTTTAATATACCAAACATCACTTTCAATACCTGTAAGACTTAAAAGCCAGCCTGTAAATGTTGTGCCTATATCAGCACCCATTATAACACCTATTGTTTGAGAAAATGCCATAATGCCCGAGTTAACAAGTCCGACAAGCATAACCGTCATAGCAGATGAACTCTGAATGGCAATTGTGATACCTGCACCAAGTGCAAGGCTTTTAAAAGGGTTGGATGTCATTTTTTTGAGTGCGGTTTCAAGTCTGCCGCCTGCAATTCTTTCAAGACTGCTTGACATAACATTCATACCAAACAGAAAAAATGCAAGTCCTCCGAGTAAAGTAAACACAGAAAAAATATCCATTATTTTCCTCCAAGATTTTATTGTCTTTTATTTTATCATTAAAGTTTAAAAATAAACTTAATTTTCCCAAAAAGAAATAGAAAAAGTTGTTCCGACATTAAGCGTACTTTCAACAAGTATTTTTGCCCTGTGATGTTCGGCAACGTGTTTGCAGATTGAAAGCCCAAGTCCTGTTCCGCCTGTTGCTCTGCTTCTGCTTTTATCAGCACGGTAAAAGCGTTCAAACATTCTTTTCTGGTCTTTTTCAGAAATGCCTATACCAGTATCTGCAACTGTAAGCTTTTTATTTTCAAGTGCAATTTTAATACTTCCGTTCGGTCGGTTGTATTTTATTGCATTGTCAACAAGATTATAAACAAGTTCATAAATTTCAGTCGAGTTTCCTTTGAATATTTCAGACGAACCTTCTCTGAAAATTCTTATGCCGAGTTTATCGGCAGAATCCTGAAGGTGTTCACAAACTTCATCAACGATTGAAGAAAGGTCAATATCTTCCGTCAAATCAATTTCATCTGCATCAAGTTTTGAAAGTTTTATAATATCGCTTATAAGAACAAGCATTCTTTTTGCTTCGTGTCTGATTTTTCCTGCAAATTTTGTAACATCATCACCCTTTGCCATACCTGTTTCAATAATTTCAGCATAGCCTGAAATTGAAGTGAGAGGTGTTTTCAGTTCGTGTGAAACATTTGCAGTAAACTCCTGACGCATATTTTCCTGTTTGCTTCTTTGTACCTGAATTTCCTTAACTATAGGTACAAGTTCAGGGTAAACTTTTTTCGGGTCAGACGTAATATCGGGGTCATCAAGTTGAGTAAGCATTTTTTTTAGCGGATTAAGTATTTTTCCTGAAAGAATAACAGAAAAAATAACCGCAAAAAACATAAGTATTATGAGTATAACAGCAACTATCGGTATAACTTTTTCAAAGTCTGCAAAAACAGAACTTGCAGCAATTGAAACTCTTAAAATGTTACCGTCATCAAGAAGCATTGCATAGTAATAATCTTCTGTTTTCAAGGTATCTGAATATCTTGTGTAAGAGCCGTAACCGCTGTTTAATGCCTGCTGAATTTCAGGACGGTTAAGATGATTATTCATTTCAGAAACATCAGCATTGCTGTCAAACTTAACATTTCCATCCTTGTCGATAAGAGTTATACGAAAGCCACTGAATGAAAATTCTGATAAATTTTCTTCAGAATCAAGTGAGTAATAGGCTTTTGCAATTATTTTGCCTTCAGTTTTCAAATTATCCTGAAGCTGAATTTTAAAGGCTTCATGAAAAACGCAACCTGTTAAAATAATGGCAATAAAAGCCGAAAAAAGCCCCATATAAAAAAGATTAAGAGTTATTTTTCGTTCCAAATCAAGCCTCTTCGTTATCTATTTTAAAACCGACATTTCTTATTGTTTTAATAAGGCTGCCTTTGTCTTTAAGTTTCTGTCTTAAAGTTTTAATATGCATGTCAAGAGTTCTGCTTGAACCTTCATAGTCATATCCCCAGACAGTATCCATAATTATATTTCTGCTGAAAACTTTGCCCGGTTTACTTATTAAAAGTTTTAAAACTTCAAATTCTTTATATGTCAGTTCACATTTTTCGCCGTCTATAAAAACAGACCTTTCATCTTCAAGAAGACTTATTCCATCAAATGAAATGTTGTTGTTATCTTCTTCTTTGTATCTGCGGAGTCTTGCTTTAACTCTGCTTACGAGTTCCATTATTCCGAAAGGTTTGCACAAATAGTCATCTGCACCAAGGTCAAGACCTTTTACTTTATCGAGTTCAGAAGTTTTTGCTGTTACCATTATAACAGGAATTTTTGAAGTAGATGGTTTGCTTCTTATTTTTTTCAAAACAGAAAGTCCATCTTCACCCGGAAGCATAACATCAAGGAGAAACAAATCAGGAAGAGTATCTTCAAGTTTTCTGAAAAGAGAAACGGAGTTTGAAAAACCTTTAACATCAAAATTACTGTTTTTCAAAGCGTATGTTTCAAGTTCTCTGATGTCGTCATCATCTTCGAGTATGTATATAAGCATATATAATCCTCCTTATACTCATATGTAAATATTATATCAAATGAATGTAAAATCTGAGATACGAATAATGTAAAATCTGTGTAAAATAATTTCCGCCCACAAAAGAAAAAATCTCTGTAGGCGGAAAAATTTTAAAAATATTAAGGATTTTCAGGTTATGATTTACTTTTTATCTGAATTTCTTTGCTAAGACGGCTTTTACCTATTATGGCTTCAAGTGCAATTCTGTTTTCAGTGCGGATAGCACTTTCATATTCTTCAATATTTTTTTTGAAAATGGCAATTTGTTCAAGAACAGCATCTCTGTTATCAAGGAAAAGTTCTGCCCACATACCTGCATCCATTGTTGCAACTCTGCTGACATCACGGAAACTTCCACCGCCAAAATCGTTTGCTTTTTCAACAAGTTCATTTGAAACATAACTTCCTGCAATAATGTGCGGAATATGTGAAGTATATGCAATCATTCGGTCGTGTTCTTCGGGAGAAGAGTAAACAATGTTGCCTGCCCCCATTGCAAGTGCAAGATTTTTTATTGTTTCCATTGCTTCGGAATTTGTTGAATCTGTTGGAGAAAGAATAAAATTGCAGTTTTTAAACATATCCGCATCAGAATATGCATAGCCATTTTTTTCTTTTCCTGCCATTGGGTGAGTTCCAACATAATGCACACCGAACTGTTCGCAGTAGTCAGACATATTTTCTGTCATTTTTCCTTTTAATCCGCATACATCGGCTATTATAGTTCCTTTTTTCAATTTAGGAGCATTTTCTTTTATGAGTTTTTCAAGTGCTTCTTTGTACATACACATCCAGATAACATCATAATCTTCCTCTGCAATGTTTCCTATTCCGTCAATTGCACCATCAGCAAGGGCAAGTTTAAGTTTTGACTCACTTCTGTTTGAACCGTAAACTTCGTTATCTGTGTACTTTTTAAGGGCTTTGCAGATTGAACCGCCTATAAGTCCCATTCCGACAACAAGTATTTTCATTTTCTCTTTTCCTCCTATTTTAGATAATTTATCTTTTTAAAACTTTAAATCAATAAAGTACAAAAGGGATAATTTCCCCTAAAAATTATAATTTACACAATACATATTATAGCACTTTTAACAGAGTAGGTCAAGTAAAATTTTTTTTACTTGAAAAAAAAATTAAAATGTGTTATGATAATATAGTTTATACAGGATTTTTAACAGGAAAGGATAAATATGGCAAATAAAAATATTGATTATAACAACGAAAGTATCACAATGCTTAAAGGCCCTGATAAAGTAAGAAAAAGACCGGGAGTTATATTCGGTTCAGATGGTCTTGACGGCTGTGAACATTCTGTTTTTGAAATAATATCAAACTCGATAGATGAAGCACGTTCGGGTTTTGGAAATAAAATAATAATAACAAAATATGCAGACCATTCAATTGAAGTTGAAGATTTCGGACGAGGTTGCCCTGTTGATTATAATAAATCGGAAGACAGATTTAACTGGGAACTTGTGTACTGTGAAATGTATGCAGGGGGAAAATATAATGAAAATGATACAAATTATGAATATTCCCTTGGTTTAAATGGTCTTGGACTTTGTGCAACTCAGTTTTCAGCTGAATATATGGATGTTGAAGTTGTTCGTGACGGATATAAATACGAACTTCATTTTGAAAAAGGTTTTAATGTCGGTGGACTTAAAAAAACAAAACTAAAAAAAATGACTGCAACAGGAACAAAAACAAAGTGGAAACCTGACCTTGATGTTTTCACAGATATAAATATACCTGAAGAATTTTTTGAAGATGTTTTAAAAAGACAGGCAATAGTAAATCCTAACCTTTTATTTGTTTTCAGAAATCAGAGTGCGGACGGAACTTTTTCAGAAAAAGAGTTTTTATATGAAAACGGAATAAGTGATTATGTTTCAGAAATAGTCGGAAAAGAATCTTTGACGAACATTCAAAACTGGTCATCTGAACAGGAAGGTAGAGATAGAGAAGATAAACCGCTTTACAAAGTAAAAATGAATTTTGCACTTTGTTTTTCAAATAAAGTAAAACTTGTTGAATATTATCACAATTCAAGTTTTCTTGAACATGGCGGAAGCCCTGAAAAAGCCGTTAAACAGGCATTTGTTTCACAAATAGACAGCTTTTTGAAACAGAACAACAAATATCAGAAGAATGAAAGCAAAATAACATATGCAGACGTTGAAGACTGTCTTGTGCTTGTTTCATCATCTTTTTCAACACAGACTTCATATGAAAATCAGACTAAAAAGGCAATAACAAACAAGTTTATTTATGAGGCAATGACTGATTTTCTTAAAAAGAAACTTGAAATATATTTTATAGAAACACCTGATGAGGCAAATAAAATAGCGGAACAGGTACTTGTAAATAAAAGAAGCCGTGAAAATGCAGAAAAAACACGTCTTAACATAAAGAAAAAACTTGAAAGCAATATGGACCTTGCAAATATGGTTCAAAAATTTGTTGACTGCCGAACAAAAGACGTTTCACAAAGAGAACTTTACATAGTGGAAGGTGACTCTGCACTTGGAAGTGTAAAACTTGCAAGAGATCCTGAATTTCAGGCAGTTATGCCTATAAGAGGTAAAATATTGAATTGCCTTAAAGTTGATTATGCAAGAATTTTCAAAAGTGAAATTATAACAGATTTGATTAAAGTTTTAGGTTGTGGAGTTGAAGTAAATTCAAAGGCAAATAAGGAACTTTCAACATTTCATCTTGACGGACTAAAATGGGATAAAATAATAATTTGTACTGATGCCGATGTTGACGGTTTTCAGATAAGAACGCTTGTTTTAACAATGCTTTACAGACTTACACCTACTCTTATAGAACAGGGATATGTTTACATAGCGGAATCACCTCTTTTTGAAATTGAAACAAAGGATATGACATATTTCGCATATACTGAAAAAGAAAAAGCAAAAATACTTGAAAAAATCGGTGATAAAAAGTATACTATTCAGCGTTCAAAAGGTCTTGGTGAAAACGAACCTGATATGATGAACCTTACGACTATGAATCCTGCAACAAGAAGACTTATAAAAGTAAATCCTTCAGATGCAGAAGCAACTGCAGATATGTTTAATCTTCTTCTTGGCGATAACTTGCAGGGAAGAAAAGATTATATAGCGGAATACGGTGCGGATTTCCTTGAATTTGCCGACATAAGCTGATAAAAAGGAGAAAAAATTTGAAAAAATCAATTATAGCAGCAATATTTTCGATATTTACAGTAATATCACTTACATCATGCAAAAGTAATGAAAATAACACAGAAAAAGCAGAAGTTACATCAACTGAGGCTGTAGTTTCTTCAGAAAATGAAGAAACAATCGCAGTACTTACAAAAAGTACTGAAAATCTTGAAAAAGTAAAGAAAAACATAAAAAGCAATTCAAAAAATACACCTATTCAGACGGCGGTTGTTCAGACAAAACCTGCCGAAGAAGAAAAAAAGATATTTAATATATCAGGTTCAGGTATGAATGTTTACTTAACATCTGACTGGGTATATCAGAATGCGGATGAACCTTATCTTGAAGAGATTGAACAGACTCCTGCAATTCTTACATATAAGACAAATGTTGATAACTGTACTGTTTTATTTGCAGACGGCTCGGAAGCAGAGGAAGAATTTGCAAACAACACAGAAGAAAGCTACATTGCAGCATATGGTTCACAATTTGAATCAATAGATATAACTTCATTTGAAAGTCTTGAAATAGACGGACTTGCATCATTTAAAATAATTGCTGATGTTAAAGCTGGCGGAAAAGATATAAAAATGATGCATATAATATCAAATTCAACTGTTAAAAACAAAACGATTTCCGTAATGCTTCTTGATACGGACGGAGAAACAGTTCCTTTATTTGATGATTTTGAAGAAAATAATATTTACTATTCGGAAACTCTCTCAACTGATTTCAGAATCAAAAACGGTGATGATATAAACTCAGTTAAAGAAAGATTTAATGAAAGAAAAAGAAGACTTAATTAAAGGAGATGTGAAGTTTGGCGAGAAAAAAGAAAACATCATCTGAAAATAAACCTGTAATGCATGATGCATATATAGAGGGTGCAGGGCTTATGGTTGAAGAGAGTATAACAGATACTCTTGAAAAAAATTATATGCCTTATGCAATGAGTGTTATTGTTTCAAGAGCTTTGCCTGAAATAGACGGTTTTAAGCCTTCACACAGAAAACTGCTTTATACTATGTATAAAATGGGACTTTTAAATGGTGCAAGAACGAAATCTGCAAATATTGTAGGTCAGACTATGCATTTAAATCCGCATGGCGATCAGGCTATTTATGAAACAATGGTAAGACTTACAAGAGGTAATGAAAGTCTTTTACATCCTTATGTTGATTCAAAAGGTACTTTTGGTAAGCATTATTCAACTTCAACAAAGTTTGCAGCTTCAAGATATACAGAAGCAAAACTTGCTCCTATCTGTTCTGAACTTTTCAGGGATATAGACAAAGACACAGTTGATTTTGTTCCGAACTATGATAATTCAATGCTTGAACCAACTCTTTTTCCTGCAACTTTCCCAACAATACTTGTAAATGCAACGATGGGTATTGCCGTTTCAATGGCAAGTTCGATATGTTCATTTAATCTTACAGAAATATGTGAAACCTGCATAGAACTTATGAAAGATGAAAATTATGATATATCAAAGACAATAAAAGGCCCTGATTTTCCAAGTGGTGCTTTTATGATATATGATGAAGAAGAACTTAACAAAATTTATGAAACGGGCAGAGGAAGCATAAAAGTACGTTCAAAATGGAATTATGACAAAGCAGGAAACTGCATTGAAATAACTGAAATTCCATATTCGACAACAATTGAAGCGATAATGTCGAAAATAACTGAGCATATTAAGACAAACAAAATAAGAGAGATTTCTTATTTGAGAGATGAAACAGGTCTTTCAGGTCTTAAACTTACCCTTGATCTTAAAAGGGGAACTGATCCTGAAAAACTTATGCAGAAACTTTTCAGAATAACTCCTCTTCAGGATAATTACTCTTGTAATTTTAATGTGCTTATAAATGGTACTCCGAGAATTATGGGCGTAAGAGAAATTCTTACTGAATGGATAAAGTTCAGAGAAAACTGCATAAGAAGAAGAACCGTTTTTGAACTTTCAAAACAAAGGGATAAGCTTCATATTCTTGAAGGGCTTGAAAAAATACTCCTTGATATAGATAAAGCAATAAAAATTATTCGTGAAACAGAAGAAGAAAAAGATGTTGTTACAAATCTTATGCAAGGATTTGGAATTGATGAAACTCAGGCAGAATATGTTGCTGAAATAAAACTGCGTCATCTTAACAGAGAATATATCTTAAACAGAACTAAAGAAATTGAAAGTCTCAAAAAGAGTATAGCAGAAAACGAAGAAGTTCTTGAAAGTCAGAAAAAGATAAGAAAGATAATTATATCTGAACTTAAAGACGTTATTAAAAAATACGGACAGCCGAGAAAAACTCTTATATATTATGCTGATGATGAAGAAAACAGCGATATATACGAAGAAGAAGTTCCGGATTATCCTGTTAATTATTTCCTTTCAAAAGAGGGATATTTTAAAAAGATTACTCCTCAGTCACTAAGAATGAGCAAGGAAATGAAATGGAAAGAGGACGATGAAACAGTTTTCCATATAGAAAAAACAAACAGAACATCGCTACTTTTCTTTACGGATAAAGGTCAGGTTTATAAGTCATCAGGTAATGCTTTTGCAGATACAAAGGCAAGTGCAATAGGTGAATATCTTCCTGCAAAACTTGGATTTGACAAAGATGAAAACGTCAAGGGAATTATTGTTACAGATGATTACAGTGAAAAGGTAGTTTTTGTTTATGCAAATGGAAAAGCTGCAAAAATACCTGTTTCTGCATATGAAACAAAAACAAACAGAAAGAAACTTTCACACGCATACTATGAAAAATCGGAATTACTCGGTATTTTTAAACTCAGTAATGATGAACACAGAAACATATGTATAAAAACGTCAAATAACAAGATTATGATTTTCAGCACAGACTTGCTTTCAGATGTTGCAAAGCGTGATTCTGTTGGTATGCAGGTTATAAACGTGAGAAAAGGTCACGAAATAACAGATGTTCACGAGGCAACAGATGAAGAAATTTTAACATATCCAAGGGCAGTAAGTAAAAAAATTCCGTCAACGGGTTATCAGCTTAAAGAAAATCCTCAGGACGGACAGATGCATTTTTAAGAGAGTGATTTATTATGAAAAATAAATGGGTTGCGTTTTTTCTTTGCCTGTTTTTAGGCGAATTTGGTATACATAAATTTTATGAAGGAAAAGTACTTTTAGGTATTGTATATCTTTGTACCGGAGGACTTTTTGGAATAGGCTGGATAATTGATATATTTATTTTATTATTCAAACCTAATCCTTACTATGTATAATTTTTAAATCAGTATT